>NZ_JBELOK010000005.1:178924-286436 GCF_040276085.1 Castellaniella sp. FW104-7C03 | reverse complement strand
GCTTTGATGCGCAGCCGCTCACTGTGGCAGTGCTGACACCGGGGACGCCTGCGCGGGCCTGCCCAGACGTGGATGCCATCGGCACGCTTGACCTCTTGCACCACCAAACCGTGGATGCCTAGGATAGAATCTATTGGGGACATCGGCATTGACTCCATTAAACGTGTTCTTCGTAAAAGCAAGTCTAATGAATGTCGCTGTCCCCCGTTCATGATGTAGAGCCGGCATTGACTCCATTAAACGTGTTCTTCGTAAAAACAAGTCTAATGAATGTCGGTGTCCCCCGTTCATGATGGAGAGCCTGAATGTCGGTGTCCCCCGTTCATGATGTAGAGCCCTTTCTATTGGGAGCACCCCTTTTTTTGCGTGCGTGTTGGTGCGGGAGGCCAATAGAGTCGGGGCGGCACATCCTGTTATCTGCGGTTACCATGTCCTTAGGTGTGGCGAGTGAGGAGGATGCCCAAGAGGCATAAAACTCGGCTCTACACCTCGACCGGCAACAATCAGGCAACGACGCGGCATGGCACAAAATTTCTCAGAACTCGCAAACTTTATCTGGTCGGTGGCAGACCTCCTGCGCGGCGACTACAAGCAGGCCGACTACGGCAAGGTCATCCTTCCCTTCACGCTGCTGCGGCGCCTGGATTGCGTGCTGGCAGACACCAAGAAGGAAGTACTAGCTGAGTACGAGAAGAAGAAAAATTCCGGCATCAACCTGGACCTCATCCTTCCTCGCAAGAGCAAGCAGTCGTTCTACAACGTGAGCCCCTTCACGGTTCCTGGCCTGTTGGATGACCCATCCAACATCCGCCAAAACCTCATTGCTTACATCGGCGACTTCTCCGCCGACGCTCGTGATGTGTTCGAGCGCTTCAAGTTCACCGACCGCGTGGCCGAACTCGATGAAAACGACCTGCTGTACCTGGTCGCCCAGAAGTTCGCGGAAATTGACCTCCACCCCTCGGTTGTCCCCAACGAAACCATGGGCCTGGTCTTCGAGGAGCTGATTCGGAAGTTCTCTGAAGCGTCCAACGAGACCGCCGGGGAGCACTTCACGCCCCGCGAGGTCATTAAGCTCATTGTGCACTGCCTGTTCGCAGGTGACGATGAGGCGCTGTCCAAGCCTGGCATCATTCGGTCGCTCTATGACCCCACTGCCGGCACGGGTGGGATGCTGTCTGTTGCCGACAACGAAATTGCTGGCATCAATAGCTCGGCGAAGCTGGTGCTGTTCGGCCAAGAGCTGAACCCCGAGTCCTATGCCATCTGTAAGGCGGACATGCTCATCAAGGGCCAAGACCCCAAGAACATCGTCATGGGCAACACGCTATCGGCAGATGGGTTCATCGGCCAGAAGTTCGATTACATGCTTTCAAACCCGCCGTTTGGCGTGGATTGGAAGAAGGTTCAGGCCGCCGTGAAAGCCGAGTCCGAGAAGGGCTTTGCCGGCAGGTTTGGCCCGGGCCTGCCCCGCATCTCTGATGGCTCCTTGCTGTTCCTGATGCACCTGGTGTCGAAGATGCGCCAGGCCTCTGAAGGCGGGAGCCGTGTTGGCATCGTCCTGAACGGCAGCCCTCTGTTCACGGGTGACGCGGGTTCTGGTGAGTCGGAAATCCGGCGCTACCTCCTGGAGAACGACCTCGTAGAGGCCATCATCGCTCTGCCGAACGACCTGTTCTACAACACGGGCATTGCCACCTATATCTGGCTGCTGGACAACACGAAGAAGCCTGAGCGCAAGGGGCGCGTGCAGCTCATTGATGCCACGCGCATGTACGAGAAGCGCCGCAAGAGCCTTGGCAGCAAACGGGTCGAGATTACGGACGAGCAGATTGCGGAAATCGTGAAGGCCTACTCGGAGTTCAAGCCTGATGCGACTTTCACGCTGGAGTACCAGGAGCCGGTCAAGAACGGCGACGAACAGGCTGAGCAGGAGCCCCCGCGCTGTGTCTCGAAGGTGTTCGAGAACACCTTCTTTGGTTACCGCAAGGTCACCGTGGACCGACCGCTAGCGCCCGGGAAGACCGCGAAGAAGCCCAAGAAGGGAGAGAAGCCCTACGACCCTGAACTTCGTGATACCGAGAACATTCCCTTAGGCGAGGACATCAAGGCCTATATGCAGCGCGAGGTCCTGCCTCACGTGGATGATGCATGGGTGAATGAGACCATTCGTGATGAGCACGATGGCCAACCTGGCAAAGTCGGCTACGAAATCAACTTCAATCGCTACTTCTATGTCTACAAGCCGCTGCGGGCGCCTGAGGTCATTGCTGCAGAAATCAAGAGAATGGAGGAGCGGTTCATTGAGCTCATGAAGGGGGTTGTGGCGTGATGCTCTGGCCTTCCTTGAAGCACGTCGCACGGTTTGAATATGGCGATTCCTTGTCGCGAGATATTCGTTCCGATGGAGACGTTCCCGTGTTTGGCTCAAATGGCGTTGTGGGAAGCCATGATGTGGCGAATACGTTGGGCCCCGCCATAATCGTAGGTCGGAAAGGCTCCTACGGAAAAGTAACTTGGACGGATGCACCCGGGTTTTGTATTGATACTGCCTACTATGTGGATTCCCGACACACGGGCGCCAATCTCCGTTGGCTGTTCTGGGTGCTTCAAACTCTTGGGTTGGACCAGAACTCAGAGGATACTGGGGTGCCAGGTCTGTCTCGTGAAAGTGCCTATAGGACCAAAGTGCGGTGCCCATCACCGCAGGAGCAACAACGTATTGCTAACTTCCTCGACGAGCAGACGGCGCGGATTGATGCTTTGATTGCAGGGAAGGTAAAACTCCTTGAATTGCTTGATGAGCTGCGGTATTCAACCGTGTCATGGGCCGTAGTAGGAGGGCTACATCAAGACAGAGAGTGGATAGCTACCGAGCATGAATTTATACCATTGCTCCCAACCGGTTGGGTACTTGGAGGGTTAACCAAATACATAGGGCCAATTGTTGACTATCGAGGGAAAACACCCGAGAAGGTCGATGAGGGAATTTTGCTGATTACTGCCAGAAATATTCGAGATGGAAGGTTGGATTACGCTGCGTCAGCTGAGTACATACAGCCGGAAGATTATGGTGAAGTAATGCGTAGAGGTCAGCCAGGAATTGGAGATGTCTTGTTTACAACTGAAGCTCCATTAGGTCAAGTTGCAAACGTGGACCGGGAAGGCATAGCACTGGCTCAGCGTGTCATTAAGTTCCGAGGATTACCTGGCCTTCTTAATAATTATTTCCTTAAATATTGGCTCATGGCTCATCAGGTACAGGCTGTCCTGGCTACTTTGGCAACTGGTTCTACGGCAGAAGGGATTAAGGCTAGCAAAATTGGGAAGATACCCGTGGCATTGCCGAGCCTCGAGGAGCAAGAGGAAATAGTTTCATTCCTCAATGAGCGTGTACAGAATATTGATAGCGCTGTGGCCCATGCAAAAGCGCATATTGAACATCTTGAGGAGTACCGCTCATCCCTGATTTCAGCCGCCGTGACTGGTCAGATTGATATCAATGCTTTTCATCTGGAGGCCGCATGAGCTCCTTTAGTTGGCCGAAATATCCGGAGACGGAGCACGAGTTTGAGGCCTTGATGCAAGCCATCGACAAGCATTTGGCAGATGGAGGTCTCCAACCGCCTCAACGACCGCTAATGACCGGTCGGCTCTTTTGGGAAGCCTTCAAATGGGGTGGGCAAGTGCTACCCCCTGATGCTTTGGCGGACTCTCCCGGTTTTGAGGGGAACGTCCTCATGGCCAAAGCAAATCGTTGGTATGAACACGTCTTTGCTGATAAGTTGAAGATGGAAATGGCATATGGCCACGCTCCCTTCAAGCTTGGGAATGCTATTTGGAAAGTTAGGTTCGGGCTGGTCTTTGGCAAGGTTTCCTTGTTTCTTGACCGTAATTTAGAGAATAGCGGGGAAAATCCTGGACGTTCGAGTGTGCCAGCTTCATATAACGTGCTCTGTGCGGTAGAAGGGTTGCAGCAAGGTATGGTTGACAGATTGAAAGATTCTGAGTTGAAAGAATATTTCGACTTCTATGTCTCCAGTCTTCAAAGCTTGCAATGGCGAACTGATTTACCCAGCACCGACCTGTTATGTATTGCTCGTTCTGATTATGACCAGAGCACAGAAGATGTCATGGGCCAGCGATATGTGCAAGCTCGTTGGGGAGCACTGCAAGCCATCGAAAAGACCTTGAAAGGATTGCTCGCTATTGGTGGTTCTGATTTTCCACAAAAAGGTGCCAATGCGCACAAATTGGAATCTCTAGGGGCGCTGCTGAGTAACCAGCATGGCATTGCCATCAATATAGCGGCGTTGGAATTGGCCTCTTGTTCCACCAACGTTAGATATGAAATGAAATTTTCTGTTGAGGAATTTGCTTTGCTGGCAAATCATGCGGTTTTAGAGGTTTTAAAGGACTTGCGCACTAGTCCAAAAACCGCTGATTTGTTGGCCAGATATAACGGTAGGTCTGAATGACAATCCCCACTCCTAAGACCATCCAGATATTCTTGCCTACAGGCGACCCGCAGGGAATCCGCGTGGCTGAAATCACCACGCGCATCGTCCAAGCCATCGAAGTCCCCAGAAAACTTCTTCCAGACTTCATCGCAATGCCGGAGAGTGGTCAAGTCGCAGTCTATTTCCTGTTCGGACAGGGCGAAGATGGGGCCTCCCAGAGGCTCTATATCGGCCAGACTGGAGACCTGCGCAAGCGTTTGGCCAAGCACAACAAGGAAAAGGACTTCTGGCAGCGGGCCGTTGTGCTCATTTCGCGCACCAATAGCCTCACACAGACACATGCGCTTTTCCTGGAATGGCTGTGTATCCAGCAGGCCAAGGCAATCGGCCGTTATCAGACAGAGAACGGCAATGATGGCAGCAAGCCTCACACGCCAGCGCCTCTGGAGGCTGATTGCCATGAAATCTTCGACACCGGTCGAACACTCCTGGCAACACTGGGATATCCAGTCTTTAAGCCGTTATCTTCCAGTGAGGGCCAGTCCTCCAAATACACCGAGCTGTTCTACTGCAACCGCGCTGGCACCAAAGCCGTGGGCGAGTACACGGAGGAAGGCTTCGTTGTTCTCAAGGGCTCCGTCGGCAGAGGCGCTGTGAGCAAGGCCCATCTTCAACGGGCCTATGCAAAGCAGCGTGAATCCCTGATGCAAGAAGGCAAGGTTGCATTGGAAGATGGCGTGCTGGTCTTCAAAGAGGATGTTCTATTCGGAACGCCTAGTGGTGCTGCCGCCGCGATTGTCGGCAGCGCGGCTAATGGCTGGCGCGAGTGGAAGAACGATAAAGGCGTCACGCTAGACGAATTGAAGCGGGGCGCGAACCTCGCCACGACTGACGAATAAAAAGGGTTGGGGATGGCCAAGCTATCAAACGTCCACACTGAACGAATCTTCGAAAATGAACTTTGCGACCATTTGGCCACAAACGGCTGGGCCGTCCTCACGCACCCGAAGGAAGCCGCATCCTATAGCCGCGAGCTCGCCTTGTTCCCAGATGACCTCCTGGCCTTTGTCCAGGAGACGCAGCCGGCGGAGTGGGCCAAATTCAAGAAGTGGCACAACGGCCAATCAGAGGCCATGTTTGTGAAGCGCGTGGCCGAACAGCTCGACAAGCATGGCACGCTGCATTTGCTGCGCCACGGCTTCAAGGACCGTGATGCTAAGTTCTTCCTCTGCCAGTTCCGGCCTGCCAACAAGAAAAATCCTCAGTTGTGGGCCTGGTACGAGAAGAACCGCCTGACGGTCATTCGCCAGTTGCACTACAGCCTGCACAATGAGAACAGCATTGACCTGGTGCATTTTCTGAACGGCCTACCGGTGTCCACCGCTGAGCTCAAGACTGACCTCACGCAGAACATCAAGGATGCCATCATCCAGTACAAGAAGGACCGCCTGCCCAAGGACGCCAAGTCCAAAGAGCCGGAGGCCCTCCTGCAATTCAAGACCCGGGCGCTCGTCCACTTCGCGGTATCGACCGACGAAGTGTTCATGACGACAAAGCTGGACGGCGAAAAAACCTATTTTCTGCCGTTCAATCTGGGCCGACCCGATGGCGTGGGCGGCGCCACCGCGGGCAACCCGCCGGCACCCGAGGGCAAGGGCTACCCCACCTGGTACCTTTGGGAGCAAGTGTGGGCCAAGGACGTCTGGCTCGATATTCTGGGCAACTTCCTGCACCTGGAGGTGAAACAGGACGAGGACCCGAAGACCGGCAAGAAGCGGGTCAAGGAAACACTCATCTTCCCTCGCTTTCACCAGCTTGATGTCGTCCGAAATCTTGTTGACACGGTGGCGCAGGAAGGCGCTGGACAGGTCTACCTGGTTCAGCACTCTGCAGGTTCCGGGAAATCGAACTCGATTGCCTGGTCGGCACACCGCATGGCCAATCTGCATGATGCTGCAGACAATAAAATCTTCGACTCGGTCATCGTCATCACTGACCGGCGGGTGTTGGACAAGCAGCTGCAAGAGACCATAAGCCAGTTCGAACACAAGTCTGGCGTCGTCCAGAAAATCGACAAGAACAGCCAGCAGCTGGCAGAAGCCCTGATGAAGGGCACGCCCGTGGTGGTCACCACCATCCAGAAATTCCCATTCATCCTGGATAAGGTAAAGGGGATGAAGGGCAAGCGCTTTGCCATCATCGTCGACGAAGCGCACTCGAGCCAGTCGGGTACAGCCGCTCGGAACATGAAAATTGCACTCACCTCCGGCGAAAAGTCATTGTCAGCACCTGCGGTTCAGGTGGAGCTGGATGGCGAGACGGTCGAGGTTCCGGCAGACGTTGAAATCGACCCGGAGGACGTGACATCCGAGGATGTTGTCAATGAGGTGATGTCCTCTCGGATGCGTCCGAAGAATGTCTCATATTTCGCCTTCACGGCCACGCCGAAGGGCAAGACAATGGAACTTTTTGGCCGGCCCAACGCAGCGACAGGCTTGCCGGAGCCCTTCCATGTGTATTCGATGCGCCAGGCCATCGAGGAGGGCTTCATCCTCGACGTGCTGAAGAACTACACGTCCTACAAGATGTTCTACAAGCTCGGTGCGCTGTCAGATGAAAAGCTCGTCCCTCAGGGCAAAGCCAAGGCCGTGCTCGCTCGATACGCTATCCTGCATCCACACAATATCGCTCAGAAGGTTGTGGTCATCGTTGAGCATTTCCGCGAGCACGTGGCCTCCAAAATTGGTGGCCAAGCGAAAGCCATGGTGGTCACGGGCAGCCGCAAAGCCGCTGTGCGCTACAAGCTGGCCATAGACCGGTACATCAAGGAGCGCGGTTACCAGACGGAACTGCGCACCCTTGTGGCGTTCTCGGGCAAGGTCGAGGACCCCGATTCCGGTCCGGATGATTTCACTGAGGCCAGCATGAACCCAGGGATTGGGGGCGTCGAACCATCTGAGGCCTTCAAGGGGGATGATTACCGCATCCTGCTGGTGGCCAACAAGTACCAGACCGGCTTTGACCAGCCCCTGCTGCACACCATGTATGTCGACAAACGCCTGTCTGGGGTGCTGGCTGTCCAGACCCTTTCCCGGCTAAACCGTATCCTCCCAGGCAAGGATGACACGTTCGTTCTCGACTTCGTGAACAAGCCCGACGAAATTCTGGAGTCCTTCAAGCCGTATTACCGTGCGGCCGAACTCGAGGATGTCACGGACCCCAACATCGTCCATGAGCTTCAAATCAAGCTGGACCAGGCCGGCGTCTACTTCCCCGCGGAAGTGGATGGGTTCGCGCAGGTGTTCTTTGACCCCAAGCGCAAGCAGGCATCCCTGCACCAATTCCTCAAGCCTGCCGCAGACCGTTTTTTCCACTCGTTGGAGGAAGAGGCCGCAGAGCAATTCCGACGCGACCTGGGGACGTTCCTGCGGCTGTATGACTTCCTTTCCCAAATTGTCCCCTACAACGATTCAGACTTGGAGAAGCGCTACGCCTTTGGCAAGAACTTGATGCCGCGTATTGCAGAGCACGGCTCAGACACGGCAATAGACCTAGACTCGGATGTTCGCTTGACGCACTATCGCTTACAGGGGCTTGGACAAATGCGGCTAGATTTGTCCAGCGGAGAAATCGTGAAGTTGCAGCGGATTTCAGAAGCTGGTTCTGGGAAGGGTGTTGAGGACGAGAAAAAGCCCCTGGCCGAAGTCGTCGAGAAGATGAACGACCTATTTTCTGGCGACCTGACCGAGGCCGACCTGATTGGCTACGTCACCACGCTGCATGGCAAGCTGCTGGAGGACGAGACACTTGCTGAGCAGGCTGCAAACAACACCGAAGAGCAGTTCCGCATGGGGGACTTCAAAGACCGGCTGACCGACATCATCTTGGATAGTCAGGATGCGCATAACTCAATTGCAGGCCAGCTCCTGAAGGACGAACGGATTTTTGCTGCCATGCAGGGGATGCTGGCAAAGATGGTGTATCGGGCTTTCGCTCAGCGTCAGCCATCAGAGGGTGACAGCATCTAACGGAAATGAAAAAAGGGGTTAGTGCGCATGATTTATTTCTCTGACGTTTTTCAGGTTGAACCTAAAGCTATCGAGGCATATGGTGCATTCAATATTGCGTTGGTAAACGACCTGCCGCTATTCATTGACCCCTTTCTGCTCTTCGATAGTAAACGTCCAGAGATTCATGCCCTACATGACGATATCATCAACTATCTCGTGTTTGTGCGGGACAGAGCTCAAGCCGACGAGTTGACCGAAGGTTCAATCTCTCATTGGCTACTCTTCAAGGAAGTCAAGCAGAACTGGCTTGGACTCAGCAAGCAAGGGAATAGTGGAACGGGCCTTGGCAAGAGCTTTGCTCAAGCCCTTGCTCTCAACTTCCAAAAGGTTTTCCGAGACTTTGGGAAGGAGCAGCTCACCAAAGGCTCTCACCTGGAGAAGCTTGGCTTGTTGAGCGGTGGTGTTGGCCGGGACCACCTGAGTGATTTCACCACCAATCTTATAAAGGGCTACCTACTCAAATACACAGAAGAATTCGTGAAGCAACACCTAAAGGAAGCTCAAACGAAGCGAATCCACATAGACCGAGTGAGTTTTAACTATGAAACTCAGCGCTGGCAATCTGGGCACTTCACATTGCCATGGCATGCGGGTGACTATGTCATCCTGACTCCATGCGAGATTCTGACGCGGGACGACGCTTGGATTAATCAAGGAGACATGGTTAACCAGTTCTTCCAGCTTCGAGAGTCGCTGCCTGATGAACATCTTCGTGTATAAATCAACGACCATTTTTTGCGTCAAATTAACGAACGCTCAACCAAAAAAGAATGTGATGCTGCCGCACTGCGCACCATCGAGGAATTCACCGAGCTGATTGATTATTACATTAAATTTAAGGAAGAGGACGCTCCAGCCGCCCATAGAGCCAGTAATAAGAAGGTTCAGGAAACACAAATTCAATTTGTGGAAAATATCCGTGAACTGGTTTTAAAGCATCTCATGGGCACTGAATTCTATGAAAGAGGAAATTCCTACAAGGAGACTCTTCAACGTGTGAAGTACCTAAAACACGTTATTGAAGACAATGATGGGTATCGTGTCTTCTATGTGAAAGGTGTCCCTGTGAAGAGGGAGAGCGACCTTCACACCATGTTCCGGCTTACCTGGTACGCAACGGCTTTCGACGTGAACGCCGAGGTGAATAATGGGCGAGGCCCGGTAGATTACAAGGTCTCAAAAGGAAAACAGAACGCTAGCCTGGTTGAGTTCAAGCTGGCGAGCAATACGGGGTTGAGACGGAATCTGGAAAAGCAGGTCGAAGTCTATGCGAAGGCTAATCAGACCAAACAAGGCATTAAGGTTATCTTGTATTTCTCAGAAAAGGAGCTAGAGAAGGTGATTAGTATCCTTCGCGACTTGAAGCTTGAGGGGCGAGAGGATGTGGTGCTTATTGACGCCAGTCGTGATAACAAGACCTCAGGGTCGAAGACCTAAAGTCACTCAGTTAGCGGTAAGGGTTTCAAATTTTATTGCTGAATCAGGCGTGAGCAGGAGATAGGTAATGTCGTCAGCGCCGGATGCAGATTGGAATTTTGCATTCTGGAAAATTTCGGATATCTTTTTAGTGTTGCTATGTGGCATCGATTGCAAAGGAATACCATGACCCTGCGTGTTTTTGAATTCAAGTTGAATGCGATGTTAGACCCTGATGTTTATTGTGCAATGCGTGCCGATGAGATTGAATTGTGGGTGATAGGAGGGTTGGGAGACGAGGTTTATATACAGGATTCAAACGGTATCGACTTTCCAGCGCTCCGGGCGCTGCTTTTAAAGAAGAAATATTCCTATAACTTCTATCGGCAGCGTAAAGGAGAGGGTGACCATACGTTTTGGTATCACGGGAGAGAAGGTAAAGAGCACACTGCGAACTTTGGCCATGCTGATGTTGAAATAGTTCTGCTGAGAGACCTAGAACAGTGATTTAATGCTATCCCATGCTTGGAGGTCATATTGGCGGTGATGACCCCCAGGTAGCAAACGCTCCGTCATCAGAGCTTGGTGTAGGTGAAGCATCAGGTGCCCGCACCATTGTCGGCATAGAGATACTTCCACCGAAGACAATCGCCGTCTGGCGGGCTAACCCTGCAATGCGTTTTACATCGCGGCAGTCAGCCCATTCACTGGCGGTTTGTACTGCAGCCAAGTCCTTTTCTGAAGTCAGCCGGAAGGTGACCCAGTTGTTGCACTGGGAGAGAACAGTGGGCGATATTTCAGTTACCGTCCGGCGAACACACATTGACGGCCGCCGACAGGCGGCCGCAGCCTTTCATGTGTGTGCGCGGAAGTGATGCCGGTGGGTCAGAATTCAACCGACGAGGATCAACAGCCTGATGTTAGTTGCCAGCGATGCGGCAACAATTCCTCGATCCGGCTGTTCGGATGCGTGGGCAGGCGTGTGAGCACGTCCTTCAGGTATGCATACGGATCATGACCATTGAGTTTGGCCGACTGCACCAGACTCATGACCGCTGCCGCCCGTTTGCCAGCACGCAAGGACCCCGCGAACAGCCAGTTGTTGCGGCCCACGGCGATGGGCCGGATCTGTTGCTCGATCCGGTTGTTGTCGATGGGCAGCATCCCATCGTCCAAGTAGCGCGTCAGCGCCACCCAGCGCTTCAGGCTGTAATCCAGCGCCCGGGCCGTGCCCGAACCGTCCGGCACCTTCTGGCGCTGGGCCAGCATCCACTCATGGTATTTGTCCGCCAGCGGTTTGGCGACCTGCTGGCGTTGCCTCAAGCGATCATCCGGGGATAGACCCTTGAGCTCACGTTCGATGGTGTACAGACCGCCGATGGATTCCAACGCCTGCGCAGCGACCGGGCACTGGCTGGCCGCGTGCAGATCGAAGAACTTGCGCCGGGCGTGCGCCATGCAGCCCACTTCGGTGATACCTTGGGTGAAGCAGGCCTTGTAGCCGACGTAATCATCGCAGACCAGGCTTCCGGTCCAGTTTCCGAAGAACTCCCGGGCATGCGCCCCGGCACGGCCTTCGGTAAAGTCATAGACGACGGCGTTCAGACCCTCGAAGGCACCCGGGGTGTAAGCCCACAGGTACGCCTTGTGGATGGCACGGCTACCAGGCTTGAGCAACTTGACCGGCGTCTCGTCGGCATGCAGCACCCGGTGCGCCAGGATCTCGATGCGGGGCAGTTCCGGCGGCAAGGCGGCGCGCTTGGGTTGATCCTTAAGCGGCGTGACCGGATCGGCCTTGGGGGCCAAGGCTGCCAGTTGCGCTTCGATCTCGACCATATCCTCGTCAACGGCTTCCTCCAGCAGGCTGCCCTGCACACCGGGTGGCAACTGTTCGCTACGCTTGCCGAACCGGAAGCGGCGCAGCATCGCAATCTCGAAGGTCAGCTTCTCGTTGAGCGTCGTGTCCAGCCCGGCGCGCATGTCCATCGGATCGACGGCCAGCCAGATCCGGTCGATGCGGATCATGCCAGAACCAGGCGCGCCCACTGGGCTAGAGCCTGACGTTCAGCCATCGGCCAGTCCAGCGTGAGGGTCAGGCCTTGGCCTCTGAGCGTCAACGGGATCCTGGCCTCGGGCTGTGACGGTCGTGCAGACAGTCGCTCGGTGGCGACCGTCTGGACCGGCACGAAGGGCAGCCAGTTCGCGGGTGCCGGGGCCAGCACTGCACGATCCCCATCGGTCTGGGCATCGGCATCATGCAGGCCCAGGCGCTCGTATTCGATGACCCAGCGGCGCAAGACGTTGGGGTTCAGATCATGCTTGATGGCTACCGACGCTAGGGAGACAGCCGGGTCCATGCACTGGGCAACTAGATCGGTCTTGAACTGTGCGGGATAGGTGTGGCGCCGACGGCGTGGCTTGTTGTTGGGCTCTTGGTGCATACGTGTCCACGATAGTTAAGCGGACACGTATGCTCTATCGGATGCGCGGACGGCTCAAGGTGCGTTCGCCGGACGGATACAAACATATGTCCGATTTTCAGCCTGTTCGTGAAGCCTGCGCCGTGATGGGCGGGATGACCAAGCTCGCCAATAAGCTAGGCATACCGGTGCCCGTGGTCAGCGGATGGGCATCAGGCAGTCTCCCAGTGCCGATTATCCGTTGTGTGGAGATCGAAGAGATAACAGGGGGCAGTCACCCGGAAGCAGTTGCGCCCGGATGACTGGTGGCAGATTTGGCCGGAGTTGCGGGGGGAGGGCTAGATTGACCTGCAACCAGGTCCTGTGATTTGGCTCCGCCCGCCAGTTTTTGGTGTGATCTGGATCTGGGTACTAATTCGCTCTTTTAAAGTGGGTACATGCGAAATGACGCCGATCAGTTTGCCCTCTTTCTGTAGGCTCGCGAGGGTTTCCAGGGCCGTGTCGAGGGCGTCCTCGTCCAAAGTGCCGAAGCCTTCATCCAGGAACAAAGAATCCACACGGACATTCTTGCTGGCCATATGGGACAACCCAAGCGCTAGCGATAGACTGACAATAAAGCTCTCACCGCCCGAGAGATTCTTTGTAGATCGTATCTCCCCAGCCTGATAGTTGTCGACGACGTTGAGCTCCAGGGGCTGAGCATCGTCACGAGTCAGTAAGTAGCGGTCGGTCATTTTCTGCAATTGCCGATTGGCGTGACCAATCATCATTTCAAAGGTCAGCCCCTGTGCAAAATTGCGGTATTTCTTGCCGTCTGCTGAGCCGATCAATTCGTGCAGGTTTTCCCACCTGCGGCACTCTTTTTTCTGAGCTTCGATAGCTGTCTGCTTTTCTTTTATCCGCTCTTTTGCAGCCGCATTTTCACTCAACTTGTGTTTCAGACCGGCAATGATGTCCCGTAGCTCATTCAGGGCCTCCTCTTGTTCCTTGAATTGGGGCTCGATCTCCTCCAGCAACTTGTCGGTGACCTTGCGGGCCATTTCCGTGGCCAGGCGCGTTTCCCGATCCTTCTGTCTGGCCTTCAGATCCGTTTGACGCTCATCCAGATCCTTGGCCGTGGCTGTCAGCTCCGCCCGAGCTTCAGAGGCCAGTATGGCCGCCAGGAATTGTTCTTCATTTGAAAAGCCAACAGGTGTGAGCGCTGCGGAGAATTCTGTTTCAAGCCTCCTCAGTTCCGGCTCTCGTTGCTCGATGCGTTTCTTCAGAGATTCGACATGGGACTTCGCGGTATTCCATTTTTGTTGGAGCTCATTGTGCCGGTCTCTGACCTGTTTTTCGGAACCTTCGGCATCCGAAATCGCCTTGTTGAAACGGCGCTCCTCATCGTCGGGATTCTTGTCGCCGTACAGTGCATTGCGTTCATCACTTCCAGCGGCGAGTTCCTGTTTCAAGGTTTCAAAACGCTCTAGCTTTTCGGCCAGGGAGGTGCTTTGAGTTTCGATAACCGCATCCAGCCGCTTCACCTCGCTGTCGATGTTGGCCATCTGTTTCTCGATGTCCGCCTTGTTCTTGACCTGAGTCTGCCACGCCTTCAGCCGCGCCTTGAGGATTTCGATCAGGCATGAAATGTCTGTTTCGGAGATGTCCGCAATACCAAGCGGCTGGAGTTTGGTAGTAACAGCCTGCCTGCGTTCGGAAAAGTCGGCATGGAGTTTCACTAGGCCGTCCTTCACCTCGGCTAGGGCTTTCTCGGAAGCCTTCTTGTCATTAGCCGCTGCTGACTCCAGCTTTTCAGCTTCCGTCAGGTTTTTGCTGGCCAGGCTTTCAGCTTCTTCGAGTTTCTTGATGGCGACCTCCTGATCCTCGGCTTTGTTGATCAGCCTGGTCAGAGCGTCGATTTTCTTTTCGGTTTCATCGGGAGCAGGGATATTCCCTTCCGCAAATGGGTGCTCGGTTGCACCGCAGAGTGGACAGGGCTTGCCGTCTTCCAGCTTTGCCCGGTGATCTTCAAGCTCCGCAATTTTCGTTAGGAAGGCCATTTCACGCAGCAGGGTTTCCTTCTTGGTGCGGTATTCCCGCAACAAGCGGTCTCCCAGCAGCTGGCTCAAAGCATCCTTAGCCTGCTGAAGCTGTTTTAAGGCGTCCTCCAGTTCCTGCTTCCGAATGCCGGATTGCTTCTGACAGCCATCTAGTGACTTTGTTGCCAGTTCCAGAGTCGTATTGGCTGCTTCCTGCGCAGCCTCTTTTTGAACGATTTCATTTTGTTTGGAGAGCAGGCCGCCGATCTGTTCTTCAATGCCAGCCAGACCACCTATCAGCCATTCATCCTGTGCATGCTCCTTCAGATAGCCGTCCACAAGATCCAGCGTCTCATGAGCCTTGGATCGTTTGTCATGCACTTCGAGCCGGGCTTTTTTGTCTGCATCAATTTTTGCCGTAGCCTTCTTGCAGCCCTCACCCTCTTCCGATACAGCTTTTTTCTGATCGGTGAGTTTCTGATCAAGGGAGCGAACCTTCTGCAATGTAGGCGCGGCCGCTTTCAGCTCTTCTTTGGCCTGAGCAGTTTGTTGCTCAGCTGATTTCAGTGCCTCGGCCTGTTCCTTGGCGGAGGATTCCAGTCCAGGAAGCGCCTCTTCCTCGGCTTTCAAGCCTGCACTGTCATCCGCCTGCTGTTTGCGGGTGGCTGTGAGCGTTGCGTATGCGCCGTCCAGCGAGGAGGCACTCACAGCCCAGCCTAGCTTTTCACGATCCGGTTTGAACGCCTCGATATCGCCCTGCAGCTTGCTCGCTTCATCGGCCAGGTTGACGATTTCCTTCTTCAGCCCTTCGATGACGGTGAGCCAGGCTATGGCCTTCCCAGTTTCAGCGGCCCTGGTGGCAAGGCCTGTCTCATCCTTCTGCTTTGCTTCGAGTGCCTGCTGGGTCTCCTGTTCCTGCTCCGGCTCAAGAATCACGATGCCTGCCGTTTCAGCCTGGAGCAGGTTCAGTTTTTCCCTCTCTTCGCGCTGGCGTTCATGGACACGGATGGATATCTGACTGTAGATCTCTGTACCCGTTATCTGCTCCAGGATAGGAGCCCGATCATCCGGTGCCGCTTGGAGGAACGCGGCAAAGCCGCCCTGGGCCAGCAACATGGAGCGGGTAAAACGATCAAAGTCCATGCCAGTAACCGACTCGATCTGGTCAGCTACACCTCTGATCTTGGATTCGAAAATTTCGCCGGAGTCGGCATTGGCAATTTCGTGCTTCGGGGCCTGAAGTTCACCATCCGGCTTCTTGCGTGCCCGGTGTTGGCTCCAGTGACAGCGGTAACGCCCGGTCTGGGTTTCGAAGGTCACCTCGGCAAAGCACTCGCCGGTCTGGCGGGACATGATTTCGTTTCCGCTCTTGGTGACCTTGTTCAGGCGAGGCGTCCGCCCGTAAAGAGCGAGGCAAATAGCATCGAGGATGGTGGTCTTCCCCGCGCCGGTGGGACCGGTGATGGCGAAGATGCCGTCAGACGCGAAGGTTGGATGCATCAGGTCGATTTGCCATTCGCCGACCAGTGAGTTCAGATTCTTGAAGCGTACCTGCAGTATTCTCATCGACAGCCTCGCTATTCCGCCTGCACATCGTCTTCATAGAGAGACGAGACCGTTTCCTGATAGGCCCGAAGCAGCTCTGGCCGCTGCTCTTCGGGCACGTCATGGACAGCGAGGCACCGTTCGAACACGTCGTTTACGTTCAAATCGTCGAGTGTTTCCTCTTCATGGATTTGTCCCAGCACGCGGTCGATGATGCGGTTGTTCTTTATGCGGAGAATTTCCATTTGGGTGCCGGAAATCGCTGCCTCCAGGCGTTCACGCAGATCGCCGATGACCTCAGTGCCGTCGTAAATGACTTCGAGCCAGCCTTGGGAGTTCGTCGCCGACAATTCGAGGATGCGGTTTGAGATGTCGTCCCAGTCTCCTTTGACGCGCTCAAGTTTCTGAAAAATTGGCACATCGATTAGCTGTACGTATGCAGCCGTGCTGTGGAACTCAACCTGGCAAACGCTCTTCTGCTGTTTTGCCTCTCCGAACCCCATGGGCAGAGGCGAGCCGCTGTACCGAATGGTTTCGGAGCCGTTCACCTTTTGTGGGACGTGGAGGTGACCAAGCGCCAGATAGTTGAAGCAGGCTGGAAAAATCCCGGCCGTTACGTGAGCCAGGGAGCCTACATAGAGTTCGCGCACGCCATCACCATCGACGGTTTGACCGCCTGCGGTGAACAGATGCCCCATGCCAACGATGGGAATATCGGCTCCGAGTTCCTCTCTCTTCTGCTCTGCCAAGGCGGCGACGGCGGCGTAATGGGTGCGAATGCCTTCGATCAGTTTCCGCTCCTTGTCCTCGACGCTCTCACCAGCTTCCGCCACGCGGATATCCCTGTCACGAAGGTAGGGCACGGCGCAGACAATCAATTCCGGAGCGTCCTGCTCATTACAGAGCACCAGCACTTCGTCTTTCGGGGATTCCGTGCTACTACCGACCACGTGGACGTCTAGAGCTTTGAGCAGCTCCTTGGGAGCATTGAGAAAGGACGGTGAATCGTGGTTGCCCGCGACGACAACGACATGCCGACAGGATGAGGCGGCCACCCGGCACAAGAACCGGTAATAGAGCTCCTGGGCGCGATTGCTCGGAGCGCTGGTGTCAAAGACATCACCCGCCACCAGCAAGGCATCAATTGCATTCTGCTGAATCGTCTCAGCCTGCCAGGTCAGAAAAGCCTCGAATTCCTCGTAGCGTTTTCTGCCGTAAAGGGTGCGGCCGATATGCCAGTCGGATGTATGGAGAACTCTCATACTGCTACCCAGTCACTGCTGAGGTGGGGCGGTTCGCGTATTCCTCACGCCAGGTTTTCAATGAAGTCATGTCGGTCAACAGATCGTCTGGCTTCGGCAGCTCCACAGGTGATTCTGTTGGCTGCGAGTGTTCAAACCCTGAGTATTTGGTCATGAGCGAATCAAGAAGATTGCAATCCACGTCCTTCAATTTAGCCAGATCCTTGAGCTTCAACGTGTGGACTGGTCTTTGGAATCTTTGAACCACCCCGCACAGCAGATCATTTTCAATAGATCGCTCCACCAATGTCCTGAAGTCGCTGCATATCGACTTCAGCAAGATTTCGGCATATTCAAACTCGCCGTTTTCACTCGCCCTCTGCGCATCCTGATACCGCTGATGCATGAGTGTGTTCAGGGTGGATTTGATGTCGCTCTGTGAAAGTGGAATGGGAGCGGGCTCTCCGGTCCCCCAGTCCGCAGAGCGAATGCTCACCACATTGGGCTTGATGGTCTTTTTCTCGGCGAAATGCCGTACCGTTCCCAGCAAGGACAGGCGGTGAGTAAAGACAATGACCTGCTTGTCGTGAGACAGCTCAATCAGTCTTTGAACTACGGCCTCCTCATAGCTTTGGTCGAGTGAGGATATTGGATCGTCAAAGATAAACGGAGCCTGGTTGCTCTTTCCGGTGACGTCGGCCAAAAAAGCCGCAATGGAAATAATCCGATTTTCTCCCTCGCTCAGCACATCGGCGAGGCCATTCTGAGAGGCCCCCCGAAGCTGGAGCTTATGAAGAACTCGGCCCTTGGAGACCTTTGACTTCACGAGCTCGACCTTTACCTGAGATGCGCCCAGGGCCTTGAGCTCCGCGTCGAACCTTTGCACGAACGCATCCGTGATCAAGGCTTCTGCCAGCTCCCCTTTATTCTGAGACAGGGCTTTGGTATTGGTGGACTTCTTGGCTTTCTGAATCTGGTTCAGTAGCTTCAATCGGGCGACTTCATCATCAATGACGGCGCGGTGTTCAGACAACCACTTTCTGGTCTGCAGGCTGTTTAGCTTCTTCTTGATCTCCTCACGATTGTCGTTTTTGGCGTCTTCGTCATATTTTGCCCCGAGTTCACCGAGGTTTTCCGACCGGGCGTTGGCTTCTTCGATCCATTTCGGCGAGATTAGCTGGTCGGGAATGGCTTCTTCGGAATCGATCCCAGGGAGCAGGTCTTTTCTGGCCTGCAATTGAGCAAAGAAATCCGTCACCTGGCTGGCGACTTCATCCTGTGAAATGCCAGCCGCATCGATACGTGTTTTCAGCGTCTCCGATGTCGGTAGCGCCTCGATAGTTTGACTGGCGGTCTCGTATTCCTTGACCGCATCCGATGCGGCATTCTGCAGTTCACCCTTTACGAAATTTTCGAAAGAGACCAACCGCACCTTGGCTTCCTGGATCAAGGTCTGGTGGCACAGGACACAACGGGAATCATCAACAACATTCGGGTACTCGGCCTCTTTGTAGGCCGCCGATACGGAGTAGTTCCGGGCCGCTTCCCATAGCTCTTTCCAGACATCAGACCCGATGCCTTCCAACTCGCTGCCGGAGAACACCTTTTCCGCCGCCGTATCTGCCGCTGTCTTTTTGAGAATCGACCTTTTCTTGGCAGCAATGATCCGCCGAAAATTCTCGTCCGATAATTGCTCTAGATACTTTTGGGCATCCTGGACCAGAGTGCTGATGTGCTGTTTCTGATTTCTCAGCCGCCTCGCTTCTTCTGCAGGTGCCTTTTGGTCAAGTCGCTGCTGCAGCGTTTGCATCTCGGTCTCGTCAGCGCTGCCAAATGAGCAATATTTGTCGATTTCCTGGGTGGCGGTCTTGGCGCCGATGCCCTCATACCAGATACCTTCAGGGGTAATCTTCTTGTCAACCGGGATATTCGGCTTTTTGGACTGGTGCTGGTTAGCCTCGGTGTCCAAGGCCAATGCGACCCTTTCGCATACGACGATGAGCGAACTGAAAAACGATAGAACCGGCGGTTCGTAGCGCACCTCGTCTTCGCTGCTGACAAAGACCTTGCCAAACGATGTGTCGAAAATATCAACGCTGCTGAGATCATCGCAGATGCCTTGTCCGGACCAAGTATAGGTCTTCGAAATGCCGTCCTGCTCAAACGAAATGCAGGCTTTTTGCACGGCAGAGCCGGGCTTATAGACATTTCGGTGGAGGGTACCCATCTCGCGGGCTCCACATACATGTTTGAGGAGTCTGACGTAACCGGATTTGCCTGATCCGTTGTTGCCATAAACAATCGTGATATTGCCCTTGCCAAACTCAAGTGGCTTTCTTGGGGCAAGGGCGTTTACTCCTTCGACATCACTGATTGAACACAAACGTAGAGTGCCTGCTGCGCCCTGGGAGAACGCGGTAGCGGGAAAGGTACAGGTCGTTTTGGGCAATTTGCCGGCGGCCTCCTGTTGGCACAGGGCTGCGAGCTCAGAGATGTCTTTGTTAGTAAGCTCAGACTGCTGAAGCAGCCGAGCAGCAGCAATCTGGAGCCACTGGGGGCGCTCTGAAAACCATTTGTTCAAAGTGCTTATTGAAATGCTCATTTCACCATCCGGGAGTGTCAGATTTTTTGTGGGCGAGGCGATTTAACATCGTTTAATCTCTGGCCTCAGTGAACCGTTCACCGAACAGGATGGCAAACTGGTTCATCGCCGCCTTCCAAGTATGAACAGACTGAGAGGGCTTGGCCAGCACATTTCTGAGCGCCAACCACAGCAGTTTGATGGCTGCCTTATCACTGCCGCCGCCGGAACCATAGCCATTACCTACCTGATCTGCATCGGCATCCCAAGCGTTGCCTACCAGTTCTTTCAGCGCACGCTCCGGTCGATCTGTACTCCTGACTCGACAGCGTAGCCAGACGAGAATCGACGTGGAATTGAAGCTGTGCAGCATTCATGAGGGCCCCTTCTATAGCAATATTCGATAGCGACGGTTGCGCGACACAGGCCGGGTGGTTCCGGCCTAGAGCTGCACTGCATGCTGGCCCGGCATTGTCCGGGCCTTGATCGGTGACGCTGCCTGCCCGGTTTCCGGTCAGGCTGGGCCGTTTGTCCCCAAATTCGCTGGCGCTCATTTGTGGCCTTAAACGTCCCACACATGATGCACCGCTGGCGGGGTGGAGAAAGGCTTTGTGGATCAATGGCTTGCACAGAGACCGTCGATTGTCGATTTACAGGACAAATAGGACACTGTAATTGCGCAAGCCATTGATTGGGCAGAGAAAGTTTCGGCCACACCTGTAGCCGAATACGGTGTAGACGGGCCGGAGTAATTGGCCGGACACCGGCCATACACCAAGATGACACCGGCAATCCTATCGGGAAACACCACCCGCCCACCGGATTCTGGCTTGCGCTGATATTGCTATCGGACGGCGCCGTTTACTTTGGCTTCGAGGTCTGCACATGCGCCCATAAGGTCATCGAAGGATGCAGTACCACCGACCAGCAGATCATCGGCGAGCATGGCCGCGTAGTCTTCTGCGAGGGCGGCTCTGGTCTGGCCTTTGGGAACGATCTTCAGGTGCCCGGTGGTGGCCGATGTGTAGTCGATCACTTGGCCGTTGGCATCCTTTTCGATGAAGAAAAACGACTTATGCCGGGCGACCGCGTCGGCTACATCCTGATCGGCCAGGATGCTGGCGAAGTAGGGGCTTTGCGCAATTGCCGCCAAGTCATGCCAATGGCGTGCGTATCGTTCGCTGCGAATGCGCCCCTGTGCACAAAAGACGTGCGCCGCCGTGGCCTTTTCCCAAAAGGTGCGGGCAATATCCATGACAAGTGGCGAGGCGGTAGGGAAGGCGACCCCGCTGATTTCAGGTGCAATGTCACATGTGACTGGAAATACCCGGTGCGGTTCACCGGTAGCGCGTGCACCGAACTCCAGGGTGATGACGGGGGCGACATAGCCCGTGCCGTGCGCTAACGCCGGGTACCGCAGCGTCAGCTTGTCGTTGCCGGGTCCGCTCAATTCGGCATGGGCGTCCAGCTGGGCGTGTTCCAGGGCTGCCATTATGACGGGCTGTATATTTTGTGTGATCCAGCCTGGCAGCCTATGCCGCACGGCCTGGGTCCATTTGCTGGCCTGGCTTCTACTGGCTGGCAGATCGCTTTGCTCGCCAGTCAGGTCGGGAATCAACTTGCGAATGTTGTAGGTCAAGTCGATGTCTTCGGAGAATCGATCGATCACCTTGTAGACCTTTGACAATGATGTGCCACCTTTGAAGGTCAGGTCGGTTGCGATCGGCGAGTCGAACAAAGCGCCCAACGTCCATACGACCCAGATGTCCTTTTCCAACAAGTGGGCCGGGCGCCCCGTTTTGGCACGGCCGAACTCCAGGGCCTCGCGTTGGTCTTGTTGGGTCAGGCCGAAGAAGAACTCAGCCACGGGCTGCTTCCTTGCCGATGGCTTGCGCCATCCAGCCCGGAAGCGCCGCCCGAGCTGAAGCTAGTGCCTGCCATTCGGCAGCGGGTAGGGTACGGCGCAGCGATGCCAATGATTGCTGGGCAAACGCCGGGCCTATCCAGGCCAGCGCCCGGACGGCAGTGCCTGCCTGCCGCTCGCCCAAGGCGAGCATCCAGCGAGGCGCATGCTTTACCAGGATTTCTGAGTGATCGATTTGCAGCTTGCGTGTGCGCCCGGACGTCAGGTAGACCTCGCGGATGGGGACCTGTTGTGTCAGGCCAAGCGTGTTGGCTGCACTGGCGCCGTGCGGCACGACGACTTCACCGTTGTGTTCTGCCAGTGATTGGATGATTTTTTCTGGGGCTGGGGCGCGCGAGCCAAATCGGCTGTTAACCGGCGCGGTGTATGCGCCGCGCGCGACCCGCAGCAGCTTGCCCTGTTTGGCGAAGCGTGAGAATGCCTGATCCACTGCAGAGCGGCTGCCCAGATGGAGAAATTCTTTGGGCGACAGCACGCCGCCCTCGGGCAAGGATCGAGCGTGTTGCAGGATGGCTTTTGGCAGCGAGTTCATAGGGCACCTCATGTACAGAGAAACTATACATTAGTTTCTGACATATTGGCAATGAATCGTACGTCTGTCGTGGATGGAAGCTACTCGACTTCCAGCTCAGGCTCCAACTGCGACGGAGTATCGGCGTGATGGCTTCGGCTTGACTCCAGGTTTTGGACTGTCACCGGCTGCAGGTCATGCGCCAACCCCTTGTATCCCAGGCGATCCACCCGCTCGGGCAGCTTGTTGGCGTCATCCGTGAACACCACGACCTTGTGCCGTTCGCGTGAAATACTGACGTAATAGGTGTCCTGGGCCGTGGTGTGGCTGAAGCTTTCCGCGCTGTACAGCACTCGGTCGCAGGTCAGGCCCTGGGCGCTATGCGCCGTCGTGGTGTAGGCATAGAGCAGCACCATTTTGGGCCGTGCAGTTTCATGGCGGAATTTGGCGATGATCAGATTGCCGGTGTGTTCCACACGGGATTTGCCGCTTTCCTTGCGTCGGCCCATGGCCAGGTGCTTTTCCACATAGGCCAGCGCCGTGGCGGCGGCATCGTCATTGGCCTGGATCAGGCGCTCGTCGCCGCCGATCAGCGCCTGCAGGGTGATGCTTTTGAGCGCACCAAAGGTCAAGTCCAGCGCGGCGCGGGCCTTGGTGTCCTTGCGCACCGACTGGACCGCTGTGATGCCATGCCCAAAATCGCCTTGGAGCATGGCTTTGAAGCGGGCCGGATCAATGGCACCGACCGCGCCCAGGCGGCGGGCACCTTCGCCCTGCCAGGTCGCGGCGCTGCCATCGCGGCTGTAATAGTCATCGGCTTGGTCGGCATAGTAGTGGGTGGCGAGGGCCGCACGGACCCGATAGATCTGGCTGTGCGAGATCATGGAGACTCCGGGATGAGGGATGGTGAAAGATCAGCCAGTGGACGCGAAAGGCGCGTCAATGCTGGTTGTTGGGAGAAGGGCGAGGGGGATTACACAGGGTTGTCCACAATAAATGTGGGCAGTGATTTACGGCTAGGAACTGGTGTCAGATATTTAAGGCAACTCTGGTCTTAAGCTTTCAGGGGAGGATTAAAGGAATAACGGAAGAATCCGTACATAATCAGCAATGCATCGCGAGCGTCCTGTTCCAGGATCGTCATGGGGTGAG
Organism: Castellaniella sp. FW104-7C03; assembly: GCF_040276085.1. Lineage (NCBI taxonomy): Bacteria > Pseudomonadati > Pseudomonadota > Betaproteobacteria > Burkholderiales > Alcaligenaceae > Castellaniella > Castellaniella sp. FW104-7C03. The sequence goes on along the minus strand of NZ_JBELOK010000005.1, from coordinate 263,098 downwards.
ACTTCCGATTCTGAATACGCTGACCAAGCGTGTCTGGATCGTCTGCGCTGCGGCGGTGTATGAACGGATTACGGAATTTGCTCAGCATGGTAGCTCTGTCCAGTAGTTGATCTGGAAACAGCCTGGCTTCGCGAGCTTTCGTGATGGCAGTGGACATTGTGGGAGTTCGCGCTTTTGGGGGCAGTAGCGGTAGTGCGTCGTTGATGATGTGCTCGACGTAAGCTAATGCTAGGATCAGCGTCGCAATGAAGTTGCCGTGGAGATAGCTGTTACGGGCTTCCTGTAGTACTGCCAATGTTTCTGATCGCTCCCAGTAGCCCCCATTGACATCAACATGATGTTTGCCCAGCCAGATATGGCGCTCCGCACGCTCAAGGCGGTCCATCGAGTCTAGTTGTTCGAGACAGGCTATCACCCTCTCATGAAACTCCTCTTCGGTTTCTTGTTTTGGTGTTCCATCGGGATTCCGGCGTGGTGCAAATGGATATTGCGTCATGGTTGGCAGAATTTTGATAGTTATATGGCTCTATCGGGTCATAACGTCGAAAGGCAGCAAATGGCTGAGAGCAAGTCATCCGACTTCAAAGAATGATACAGCCCCTTCTGTGAGCCGTTTATATGGTATTTTCACTCTGGCCATCGGCAACTCGCCCGCCATCACTACATACCCCTCAAGCACCAGCAGCGCCTGAATCTGCGCCGCCGTCACCTTCGCCCTGTCAAGTGGCGACGCTGCCATCACGGCTGTAATAGTCATCGGCCTAGTCGGTATAGTAGTGGGTGGTGAGGGGGGCATAGCCCCGATAGATCTGGCTGTGTGTAAGATTATGGATACCCCAAGGGGTGAAAGGCGCTTCTGTGATGGCTGATGTGTGTGCCGGATGGTAGATTGCCCAGGCTTATCCATATAATCTGTTGGTGGTGATTTTCAGTCTGCCCAAGGAGGGCAAATAGATGGTTGTGGGTAAACGTACAAGGTTTGCAGCTTTTTTATTTTGCGCAATCTGCACGGCAGCAACGGCGCAAACCACCTATCAACCCAATGCATTTGGTGGCGGCGGCACGTTCTATGGTCCAGAGGGGACAACCACCTACCAGCCCAATGCATTTGGTGGCGGCGGTACGTTCTATGGCTCAGAGGGGACAACCACTTATCAACCCAATGCATTTGGCGGAGGTGGCACGTTCTATGGTCCAGAGGGGACGACCACCTACCAGCCCAATGCGTTTGGCGGTGGTGGTACGTTCTATGGCCCGAATTAAGTAACTTGGAAGGCTGCTGTTTTTGTTTTGATGCTCCTGGTGGGTAGGGTTATCTTGGCGATAGGTAGCTCTCCCGCCATCGCCACATACCCCTCCAGCACCGGCAGCGCCTGAATCTGCGCTGCTGTTACCACATCCTCAGTCGTTCGGTCCATATTATCCGAAGTGTTGCGGTGCTCGACACTGCGGCTAACACTGAATTTCGGCCGTTCGACTTCATGTTTCCCCAGGCTTTCGCTCATGTCGTGGGCCGTCTGGGGATCGGTGCGCGATCCGCCCAGGACCGCCAGGTTGCGGAAACTGGCCCGCAAGGTGGTGGCCATGGTGCGCCCGTAGATGTGTTCCAGTTGGGATGTGCTCTGCAATCCGGCGACGATGCGCAGCCCATTCTTGCGGCCCTTGGTCAGCCCGGCCTCCAGCGACGGCAGCCCTTCGAGGCTGGCCAGTTCGTCAATGAACAACCACCAGCGCCTGCCGGTGTGTTCGGGCATGGACAGAATGGATGTGATGAACACATCGACCGAGGCCGACACCAGCGGCTTCATGGCATGCATCATGTCTTCGCGCCAGTTGATATACAGATTCCCCGCCTGAGGATCATCCAGCCAGCCGCGGATGGAAAATGGGCCAGGCTTCATGCTGGTGTGTTCCGACAGTTTGTTGGACAGCACGAACCGGGCCGACGACAGCGCTTTGCTGGCCTCACTGGAACCGACAAACAGGGACTCTGCCAGAGTGCCTTCCAGGAATTGTTTGAGCGTCTTGGGATCTTCGATGGAGCAGAGGCGAAACAGATCCATGATCTGGGCTTTTTTGCCCTGTAGCTGATAGAGTTTTTTGGCCGTTTCGCGCAGCAGCAGACGGCCAAAATCGTTCCATTCCTCTGTGTTTTTGTCCTGGCTCATGGGGACCAGGGAACGCGCCAGGTGCTTCCAGTCGTAGTCGGCCCGCACTTCATTGAACAGCGACCAGCCTTCGCTGCGGGCGTCATACGGGCTCAGGATCACATCGCCTGGTTGCCAGAACTTGCTCAGCATGTCGCCGTTCGGATCAATGACGATCATGCGGTCATTGCGCAGCGGTTTGCGGGCTGGCAAGAGGCTGGACTGACTGTTTTTTGACCGAGCCTGCACGGAGGCCGCCATATTGCGCAGCAGCACGGATTTGCCCGAACCTGTGGCCCCGCTGACCAGCAGATGCAGGTTTTCATTGGCGGTCGGCAGCGGAATGCCCGCCACGTCGATCTGTTGCTGGCCCGGTTCCGTGCAGAGTTTGGCCAGGTGTTTGGCCGTGGTCATGCGTGTGCCCCGGACGAAGCGTTTGTAGGCTGCGCCTTCAAACCCTTCGGTTTTCGCGGTACGGCCTACGAACAGGATCAGGACCAGGGCGACGAGCAGGCCGATGCCCAGCGCCCCGTAGAGCAGCGGATAGCCCGGCGTCAGTTTCACGAAATACCAGGCTGTGCGGCCATTCCAGTCCTGCCAGGCCATGTCGCCACGATGGCTCTGGAAACCCTCATAAAAACTAGGTAGGCCGGGGGTTCAATTCCCCGGCTACCAGTCTTTAGAATCCCAACCGGTTTCGGTTGGGATTTTTTTGGTTTTTATTAACTAGTAGGAGCTCCTTTGTGATGTATAGGACGGGCTGGTTGCGGCCAAATACAGTCCCTAGAACTGACGTTCGGGAAGCGTCGAACCATCGCTTACCACCTATACACACGACGAAGCAGAGAGAACAGCTGCGTCAACGATGCCGCAGACAGCATCGTATCGTTGGCGAGGTATGGCTCAGCCCAGCATCTTCAGCAACGCCTTGGCTGCGGGCTCGGATGACGCTGGATTCTGACCGGTGATCAGCAGGCCGTCGCTGACCACGTACGGCTGCCAGTCACCCCCTTTGCTGTAATTGCCGCCGTTCTTTTTCAGCATGTCTTCCACCAGAAACGGCACCACTTTGGTCAGGCCGACGGCGTCTTCCTCGGTATTGGTGAAGCCGGTAACCGATTTGCCTTGGACCAGCGGTTTACCATCGGCCGACTTAACGTGGCGCAGCACGCCGGGTGCGTGGCATACGGCGGCGACTGGCTTGCCGGCGGCCAACGTGGCTTCGATCAGCGCGATCGATGTGGCGTCTTCGGCCAGATCCCACAGCGGGCCGTGGCCGCCCGGATAGAACACTGCGTCGAAGCCGGCAGCCGAGACATCCTTCAGTTTCTGCGTGCTGGCCAGTACGGTCTGAGCCGCCGGGTCATCCTTGAAACGGCGAGTGGCATCGGTCTGCGCCGACGGATCGTCGCTCTTCGGATCCAGCGGCGGCTGCCCGCCTTGCGGCGAGGCCACTGTGATCTGCGCGCCAGCGTCCTTGAACACGTAGTAAGGCGCGACGAATTCTTCCAGCCAGAAACCCGTCTTCTTGCCGGTGTCACCCAGTTGATCGTGCGAAGTGAGAATCATCAGAATTTTCATGAATTGTCCTCTTTGAATGGGGGATGGGAAAGCGAGGGGTCTTATCAGCCTAAATCCGGTAGACGCAGAAAGTCACTGTGTGCGCTCCAGCACCAGCAGGGGATCGATACGCGTCTGAAACCAGGTCATGCCCCAGTGCAGATGCGGCCCGGATGCACGCCCGGTTGCGCCAGCCAGCCCAATTACCTGGCCCTGGCTCACTGTGTCACCCACGTGGACGTCCAGGCGGGACAGGTGCAGGAAGTTTGAGCCGATGCCATAACCGTGGTCAATCAGCACTGTGCCGCCGGTCAGATACAGATTGGGATCGGCAAACACCACCCGGCCGCTGGCGGGTGCCTTGACTGGCGTGCCGGTCGGAACGGCAATGTCCATGCCCGAATGTGGGGCACCAGGAATCCCGTTATAGATGCGCCGGCTACCGAAGCGCCCTGAAACACGACCGTGCAGCGGCCAGATGAAGGCCTCGGCAAAACCTGTCCCGGAATCGCTGGTCATACGTGTCTCGGCCACCCTGGCTTGCTCCCGGCGAATCCGGGCCGCAATCTGCGGTGGCGGCGAGACAGTCTTGGGCGGTAGCCCGCCAACCCGCTCGACCGGCCAGTCGCGCGGCTGTACAGCCAGATCCACGGACAGGGCAGTACCGCCGGGTGGGCTCACGCGCAGGTGGAGAGGGCCGGACGCATCGGCCGCAACACCGAACACGACGGTGCCATAGTTGGTGACGGCGAGCGTGCGCCCCTCGTAGCTTACTTGGCTTTTTGGGGGCACCTTGCCGATCACCATCGCCCCTTGCTGCACCTGCGCCGGGAAGACCACATCGTTGGCTGCCGCGCGGACGCTATCCGCGGGTGCAAGTAACAATAGTGTCAGGCACCAGAAAACCAGCGCCGGATACCTGGCCCATACCGCTCTGATTTCTGGCATACAGGCTAACCCCATCAGTCTGATAGAAACCCAACTGGCAGCCGCTCTTCTGAGTCTGGCATCGCAATGATCAGTTCGGGTAAGCACTCAATTGTAATGCCTCACCATTACTCTGAGCGGCAGCTGCCGTGCTGGATCGTCCATCCAGTGGGCCCTGATAACGCAGGATAATAAGCAAGTCCAAGCCTAAAATAGGCCGTCTACTCCAATATCCACTAACATGCGGCCTGGCGAGATTGCCACTAACAGACTCAGCACCGAGCGCTTCATGAAAAAGACCGATCTAGACAAGCAACAAGCCCTGAAACTGATGGGCAAGCTCAATGCTGCCATCCCGCCCAGCCGCTATGCGGGCGCTGTACCTGCTGTGGATCGTCGCGAGCAGCGGCGCCTGGATCAGGCAGCGGGTCTGGTGTCCTTTCCCGTCAAACTGCACCAGCCCCTGATTGCGGCCTTGCAGGCCAAGGCACAGGCCGATGGCGTCAGCGTCAGCGAGTTGGTCAATACCTTGCTGGCCGATGCGCTGAAGGATTAGCCCATGCATATATGGGTGGATGCCGATGCGTGCCCGATGGTGATCAAAGACATCCTGTACCGGGCGGCGCAGCGCGTGCAGCAACCACTTACATTGGTGGCCAACCAGATGCTGCGCACGCCGCCGTCGCCTTTTATTCGGGCTATCCAGGTGCCAAAAGGGTTCGATGTGGCGGACAACTACATCGTCGAACATGCCTGCACCGGCGATCTGGTCATTACCGCGGATATCCCTTTGGCCAGCGAGGCCCTGTGCAAGGGGGCGTTGGTGCTCAGCCCCCGCGGCGAGCGCTATACCGCCGATACCATCAGCGAGCGGCTGACGATGCGCGACATGATGGAGGAGTTGCGCAGCGCGGGTATCGATACAGGCGGGCCGGCGGCTTTCAGCCAGGCAGACAGGCGCGCCTTTGCCAGCGTGCTGGACCAATTGTTGCAAAAGGTGCTGCGGTTGCGCCAGTGATGGAATTGCAGGTTCTGATTCAGCAATGCATCCATGGTGCCGTCAATCAACAGGCTACGGGTCGAAGGCCCCATGACGATGCGATTGGAAAGCGTCAAGGGGCCGAGACGGTAAGGCTCAAACCAGCTTAGCCCGTGCCTGATGCGTTTTTTTGTAGCTGTCGATCAATCGATGGTGTCTGTCGAGGCCCTCTAGTTTCATACTCGTCGGCGTCAACCCGAAGAAGCGTGTGCGGCCGTCCACGGCATCCATGACGGCATCCATCCGAGCGTCGCCAAACATCCGGCGGAAGTTGACGATGTAATCGTCCAGCGCCAAGTCATCATCGAGCAGCACTTCCAGAACCACATTCAATGCCTGGTAAAACAATCCACGTTCGACCGTATTGTCGTTGTACTGCAGGAAGGCGCCTGTCAGCTCTTGCGCCGCCTCAAATCGCTGCAAGGCGAGCTGAATCAGCAGCTTCAATTCGAGAACCGTCAGTTGCCCCCAAGCTGTGTTTTCGTCGAATTCGATACCGATCAATGAGGAAACCTTGGAGTACTCATCCAGGTCATTGCTCTCCAGTCGCTCAAGCAGCGCTGCCAGGCCGTCATCATCCAAGTGATGCACGTTTAAAATGTCGGTGCGAAATAGCAGCGCCTTGTTTGTGTTGTCCCAGATCAGATCCTCTATCGGGTAGATCTCCGAATAGCCGGGCACCAAGATCCGGCAGGCGATGGCACCCAGTTGGTCATACACTGCCATATATACCTCTTTGCCCATGCCTTTGAGAATATCGAATAGTGTTGCTGCTTCCTGGACATTAGAATTCTCACCCAGACCAGAAAAATCCCATTCGACAAAATCAAAATCGGCTTTGGCACTGAAAAAACGCCACGACACAACGCCACTGGAATCAATAAAGTGCTCGACAAAGTTATTTGGTTCAGTCACAGCATCACTGACAAAGGTGGGCTGAGGAAAATCGTTCAGGCCTTCGATACTGCGCCCCTGCAGCAATTCAGTAAGGCTGCGTTCCAGTGCCACCCCGAAGCTCGGGTGTGCGCCGAACGAAGCAAACACGCCGCCTGTCCTTGGGTTCATCAAGGTTACGCACATCACAGGGTAGGTTCCACCCAGTGACGCGTCCATGACCAGCACCGGAAAACCCTGTTCTTCCAGCCCATGAATCCCAGCCAGGATGCCGGGGTATTTTGCGAGCACTTCGGGCGGCACGGTAGGCAATGCAAGTTCGCCTTCCAGGATTTCACGTTTTACAGCCCGCTCGAAGATTTCGGAAAGAGATTGCACCTGTGCCTCGGCCAGGGTATTACCAGCACTCATTCCGTTGCTGACGAATAAATTATCGATCAGATTGGACGGGAAATATACGACCTTGCCGTCAGACTGCCGTACATATGGCAAAGAACATATACCGCGCTGTACATTGCCAGAGTTGGTGTCATGCAGATGCGAGCTGCGAAGCTCGCCATCCGGATCGTAAATTTTCAGACAGTACGCATCCAGAATCTCAGTTGGCAGTGAGTCTTTGGGTCCGGGCTTGAACCAGCGTTCATCCGGGTAATGTACGAATGCTGCATCGGCAATATCTTCACCCCAGAATGCGTCGCTATAGAAATAATTGCAATTCAGGCGTTCGATGAATTCTCCTAATGCCGATGCCAAAGCGCTTTCTTTGGTTGCTCCCTTGCCATTGGTGTAGCACATCGGCGAGTGCGCATCGCGGATGTGCAGCGACCACACATTGGGGACGAGATTGCGCCACGAGGCAATTTCAATTTTGATACCCAGGCCCGCCAAGAACCCTGACATATTGGCGATTGTCTGCTCTAACGGAAGATCCTTGCCCGCAATATAAGTACTGGCATCGGCAGCTGGCTTCAGCGTCAGCAACGACTGGGCATCAGCATCTAAATTCTCTACCTCTTCGATGACAAAATCGGGGCCAGCCTGCACCACCCTTTTTACGGTACAACGCTCGATTGAGCGCAAGATGCCCCGGCGGTCCAGTTCCGAAATGTCCGATGGCAACTCGACCTGGATCTTGAAAATCTGCTGGTATCGGTTTTCGGGATCAACAATATTATTTTGCGATAGATGGATGTTTTCGGTAGGGATGTTGCGCGTCACGCAATATAACTTCACAAAATAGGCAGCACATAAAGCCGACGAAGCCAGAAAATAATCGAATGGGCCGGGTGCGGAACCGTCGCCCTTATAGCGGATAGGTTGATCGGCCACAACCGTGAAGTCATCAAATTTTGCCTCAAGACGTAGCTTATCGAGAAAATTGACTTTGATTTCCATGAGAGGATTCTTTAAATTGTTTTAAAAAGACGCTATCTATCTGATAGGCATTTGATGACCTGGCACTCTGATTTACATAGAGGCTCAGGCCTTGAGATACTGCCAATAATCCTTAAGCAAAGCTGCGCCACAGTCCATGATGCTAACCCAGCCATAGGCAGCACGCTTTGTTGCGTCGCGTGGCAGACCTGGTCGATCAAGGAGAGATCAAGCCTCACCCGGGCTGTCGTGGAAGAGAGGTGATTAGTCACGAAAATGAAATATTGAATTCATCGTAGACCTATTTAATGCGGCGCAGCAAAAGCGCACACTGTTTCCAACAGCACAGGACATGACTCACCAAGCGGAAAGCCCGTGAATCCTGTACTGACTCATACTCCAAATGAAGGAAACCATCATGAAAGTCACCACCGCCGCCTCTATCGCCCTCTTGTCCCTAGGTCTGGCCTCTGCCGGTATCGCACAGGCTGACCAAGCGCTTTATTATCCCCAAACCTCGACCCCCAGCACGGAAACCCGTGCAGAAGTGGTTCAAGCGCTGCGCTTGGCCCAATCACAAGGGCAGGTTGTCATGGGTGAACAGTCTGATTACCCGAAGCTGCAAAGCGATACGCCGGCCTTGAGCCGCGCTGAAGTGGTGCGCGAACTGGATCAGGCCAAGAGCGCTGGTCTGCTGACCGTGGGTGAGAGCGCTCACTATCCGCAAGTGCTGTAATCAGCGCCTTGCCGTTTCACTTTCAAGCCTGCCACGCTGATTGCGTGGCAGGCTTTTTTGATTTAGTAACGTGCAAGCCAGTGGGCATAGGGCGCCGGTAATGTCCACGAGGCGTGCTCGATGCCAAGTGTCTTTGCTGCGTAATACGCCCAATGGGGGTTTGCCAGGTGGCTTTTGCCCACCATCGCCAAATCAAGCTGCTCTTCCTTGACGGCGTGCTCCGCAACATCTGGAGTGCCAAAGCCCCAGGCGGCAGAGACAGGACTATTTGCTTCCTGGCGCACCCGTTTTGCAATCGGCCCCAGAAAACCAGGCGCCCAGGGGATGGAGACGTCGGCAATGGTAAAGCCGATGCTGACATTGATCATGTCCATGCCAGCCGCTTTGAAATCACGCACAAGCCCGATCGACTCAATGAGCGTTTGCTCGTCGCGCCCGTCGTACTCGATGACGCCAAAGCGCACCGTCAGCGGGAGATTTTCTGGCCACACTTCGCGGACGGCCTTTAGGGTTTCAAGCAGAAACCGTCCACGGTTCTCAACGCTTCCACCATAGATGTCATCGCGGTGATTGGAGTGCGCAGAAAAGAAAGTCTGTGCCAGATAACCGTGTGCAAAATGCAGCTCCAGCCATTCAAAGCCAGCCTCTCTGGCCCGTTTTGCCGCATCCACAAAATCCTGGCGGACGCGTGCGATGTCGTCCAGGGTCATCGCCCGCGGCTGCTTGGGTAAGCCCTTACCGTACGCAATGGCCGAGGGAGCAATCGTCTGCCAGCCGCGTGGGTCGTTTTCGGGGATGTGGTCGTCGCCCTCCCAGGGGCGATTTGCACTGGCCTTTCTGCCCGCGTGGGCGATTTGGATGCCCGGCACCGCCCCGGCAGCTTTGATTGCCCGCGCCACCGGTACAAAGGCCTGAGCCTGTTGGTCGTTCCAGATTCCTGTGCAGCCGGGAGTGATGCGCCCCTCGGGCGATACGGCTGTGGCCTCGACGATGACAAGCCCGGCGCCGCCGCGCGCCATACCGGCGTAGTGTGACAAATGCCAATCGTTGGCAAGCCCATGAACCGCCATGTATTGGCACATGGGCGGGACAGCAATACGATTGCGCAGGGAAACGTCTTTAAGTTTGAAGGGTTGAAACAAAGCAGACATGATGGCCCTTTGGGAAGAGGAAAGGCTGAATTGTATTCGTTTGTTCGAATGAATACGAACAATAGAATTATTGTAATCCAAAGGGTATGATGCTGCTCATGCGTCCTTTCAAGCATCCCGCTACCAGTGAGTTATCTCTCGAACGCGTGCTCTACGCGTTAAGCGACTCCATTCGTCTCGATATCGTGCGGCAACTTGCCCGTGTCGATGCAGCCACCTGCGGCGAGCTGGATGGTGGGCGTCCCAAGTCTACCGTCTCTCATCATTTCAAGGTGTTGCGTGAGGCCGGGTTGGTGTTTACAGAAAACAATGGCACGGTCCACATAAACACCTTACGACGTGCCGATATTGAAAGCCGATTTCCCGGCTTGTTGGCAGCGGTATTGGCGCAGTAAGCAGCTAAGGTAAGGGGCTGCACGTCCTGCAGTCATTTGGCGTTGATTGATCAGTGGCATCCCTGTAAGCACTGATCGGGGTGCGGCGTCTCAACTACCCCCTCGGTGAGCGCCATACTGCCGATGCTATTAGCGCGCGGCTGACGATGCGGGACATGAAGAGGGTGTTGCGCTGCATGTGCAACGAATGTACGCGTCAGTCAAAGATATGCTGAATAAATAAACTAAACAGCCCCGACTGGCTATACACCTGCAGCTTTGCATAGATGTGCTTGCGGTGGTTCTTCACGGTTCCTTCGGATAGTCCGAGGTTTGCCGCGATGGATACGGTGGAGTGGCCGCGCAAGATCATCGTGGCGATCAGGCGTTCGCGTGCGGTCAGGACGTCGCCGCCAAACGTATCCATGGCCTGGCTGAGTTGAGTATCTTTTGGATCTTCGTTTTCAGCACTGCCAGAAACCGGAAATCGGCCACGCCACTGGCTCTCCATCAATGCAATGACAGTAGTGGCCGTCGTCTGCAAGGCAGCAAACTCCTGCTCGGAAAACAGCGGGTGTGCCTGCTGGCGCATCAGCGAGTACGCGATATATGAGTCGTGGATACGAGTGAAAAAAACGATCTCTTCAGAAAGAGCTCCCGTCTCCATCGAAATGCAGGGGTGGAATTCTGGTGAGTTATAGTACTCGCCCTCGAAGAACTGATCGGGCGCCAGCGCTGATAAGCGGTAGAGGCCCGTTGGCATGTCTCTTCGGCAGGCGTCATAAACGGCATCCAGCAGATAAGTGCCGTTCAGGTAGTTTGCCATCACCGCCGAGGTGGAGACATGGTTCAGGCCATCGTGCAGTAAACGAGGCCGGGCTTGTAATGTGTAAGAAAAAATACAACTGATGTCAAAACCAGCAACAGCCCGCAAGGCGCTGTCCAGCGCGGGTGCAAACTGTTCTGTGCCAATTGCCCGGATAACGGACGGCAGCGTATCGGCCCATAAGCCGGAAGGCAGTGTTCGCGGTGAATTCACAGGTCTTTCCAACGAAAGGGCGATCGGATTTCGGGTTGACCCTATGTCCCCAATGGGACATAGACACCCTTGATTGTCGAAATTTATCGTTAAGGCTGCCGAGGGAACATCGGCGCCTTAGGAGAAGACGATGGGTGCAGACAAAGTATCACAAGGGGGCGTCAACTATAAAGCGGTTGATGCTTCTTACTTCGAGCAACGCCAGCTCAGGCGTCACGCCGGTGTGTTTACACTATGGATGATGGGCGTGGGTGCCGTCATCGCAGGTGATTACTCGGGCTGGAATATTGGCCTTGCAGACGGCGGGTTTGGTGGTCTGCTGATTTCCTTGCTTGTGGTGGGCTTCATGTATGTATGCCTGTGCGCATCCATCGGTGAGATGAGCGCAGCCCTGCCGCACACAGGTGGTGCGTATTCCTTTGCCCGCACGGCATTGGGGCCATGGGGGGGATATACCACAGGTCTGGCCGAAAACATCGAGTTCGTGCTGGCACCAGGGGGCAATATGTTCTTTATGAGCGCCTACCTTGCATCGATTACCGGAACTTCCATGGAGTGGCTGCCGCTCTGGTGGATTGGCGGTTATGCCATCATGCTGTTGCTCTCGACACGGGGCATTGAGCTGACCATGCGCGTGCTGGTCTGGGTGACAGTTGCAGCTGTACTTGTGCTGGTGTTTTTCTTTATCATCGCTATCCCTCAGGTAGACGTGGCAAAGAATGCTCTGAACATTGCTGAAGGTGGTGGGCTCTTACCCGAAGGAAACGGCCCGTGGTTGCCGTTTGGCATGACAGGGGTGCTAGCGACGCTGCCTTTTGCTGTGTATATGTTTCTTGCTGTTGAGCAACTGCCATTGGCCTCTGAGGAGGCCAAGAATCCCACACGCGATATGCCTCGAGCACTATTGCTCTCTGTGGTTGCACTCTTTTTCCTGGCCGTGGGCATGCTCTTTTTCAGCGCGTCCATTTCAACGGGGGCGCATGCGCTCAGTTCTGCCAGCGACTTGTTGTTGGATAATTTCAAGGCACTGTTGGGTGAGGGTTGGGCCAAGGTGCTTGCACTGACAGCCGTCCTGGGCTTGGGCGCAAGTTTTTTTGCAGGCAGCTTCGCCTGTGGGCGAAATATCTATTCGCTGTCCCGTGCGGGCTATTTTCCCACTGCAGTGTCGGTTACCAATCCCAAAACGCAAACGCCTGACCGTGCCTTGGTGACGGGCTCGGGCCTGGCCCTGATTGCACTTCTGGTGATTTGGTACCTTGGGGGCAGAAATAATATTGCGTTCATGGGCGGGTTCTTGGTCAGCATGATCGGCTTTGCTGGCATGATTTCTTACCTGCTGCAAAGCATCTCGTTTCTTCGCCTGCGGCGCATCTATCCTTCCATCAAACGGCCATTTGTCAGCCCACTTGGCAACTTTGGTGCGTATGTCACGATCGTGGTCTGCGTGGTCACGCTGGGCTATCTATTCATCAACCCGCTCTATCAGTGGGCTGCCATCACCGTCATGGCGTGGTACCTGATTGGACTTGCTTACTTCGCGCTTTATCGTCGTAACCACCTTGTGCTTTCGCCAGAAGAAGAGTTTGCGGTGACAGGTGGTGCGCGAGGGCAATCTATCGAAGAAGTTGAGAGCGATCTGGCGGCGCAGACCCGCCACGCCTGAATACGTCATTGAACGGTGACCAACCAATGGTTTTTACGGATGAGAAAATGGCTAACAGATTGAAAGGAAAAATGGCGATCGTCTCGGGCGGTGCCAGTGGTATGGGTGCTGCATCGGCCATCCTATTTGCGCAAGAGGGTGCCAAAGTGGCGATCGTCGATAGGAATGAAGCGCTGGCAGCGCAGACAGTTGCCGCGATCCAGGCAGCTGGTGGCGAAGCTCGGGCATGGATGGCTGATGTGTCAGATGAGGAAGTGGTTCTTGCCACAATGGCAGATATCACCGCAAAATTTGGTGCCGCAGATGTCCTGTTCAATCATGCAGGCACTATCCTGATCAAACCATTCCTGGATATTTCCCTCCAGGAATGGGACTGGCTACATGCAGTCAATGTCCGTTCCATGTTTCTGATGACGCGTGCAGCACTGCCGGCAATGATCAAGGCAGGGGGGGGCTCCATCATCTGCACATCTTCCATCTCCGCGGTGGCGGCCACTCCGGGTGAAGTACTGTACGACACCACAAAAGGGGCCGTCCATATGTTTGCACGTGCTATTGCCACGGAGTTTCGAGACCGGAACGTGCGCTGCAACGCGATCTGCCCCGGCTTTATTCGTACCCCGCACGGCTTGAGGGAAATCCAGGAACTTGCTGCACAAGGTGTTGACGCATCTGGCATCGGGCTGAAGGAACGACAGGGCCGTATTGGCGAACCCGAGGATGTCGCCAAGGCTGCGCTGTTTCTGGCCTGTGATGACTCAAGCTTCGTGACGGGCACCCATCTGTTTGTGGATAATGGGTTTACGGCGGCCTAGCGGGGCCGTTGCGGTAGGTTGATGTAGTGGAGGGGGCCAGCCTTTGGGAGGCTGGCTGACCGCTGGATTACTTAGCTTCTTTCAGAAGCTGATCCCAGTCATCAGGCGGGTGCCCGCTATCCAGCATTTTCGTGAACACCCGATAGGCGTCGTCTTCGCTCTCATAAGCCCGCTTGGTGTCTGTGTCGTTAACCCGGGCCAGCACGATCACTTTGCTGGGGGCGTGATAGCGAAAAAATAGACGGTACTGCTGAAAAAATTTAGCCCGGAACCAGTGCTTGTAATGGTCGCCCAGGGTGCGACCCTGCCGGTATTCTGGCTTCGTGGGGTCTTGCGGGATGATATCGAATGCCAGTTTTGTGATCGCTGCCAGCCGTTTGGTGGCATTTTTTTTTATGTATCCAGCAGGATCCCTTTTTTTGAGTGCTTCAACCTGCTGGGTGAGTCCGTTAAGTTGCGCAAGAAATGGTGGGTGTGCAAAAACCGTCCATCCGTGGATAAGCAGAGGAGTGCGTTTGCCCGTGCTCATTCATCGCCCGCCGATAGGGGCATGTCAAGCTCGATATCTGCACCCTCGGTGAGAGCTTGCAGGTGCTGTACGAGACTGTGATCGATTGCTTGCAAGCGGTCTGGGTGGTTGCTGATATCGCGAGCCAGAAAATCTAAAAATTTGCCAAGTACCGGGTCGGCGTCAGCCGGCGCACTGGCGCGTGTCAGCACCACTTGGCCGTCTGGGCGGATGGTGTAATGGATCTTGTCGCGCTTGCCCAACTGAAGGGCACGGCGCACGGTTTCTGGTACGGTGGTTTGGTAGCGGTCGGTCAGTGTGGATTCGACTTCCAGGATGGCAGACATGTCGTTCTCCAGAGAGCATCAGGCAGTGTACTCTATGTAGTAATGCAATTGCATTGCACGTGGTTTTGGTGTGCGCCACTCTTGCAGATAAAAACCCATGGCTAGGGTTTTCTCTAATATAACAATGCCTTATGGTGGGCTCATAAAACGGTACTCGTCCCTGGCTGGAATCACGCTTAGTATTTTGCCATCGGCCCGCAGTCCTGCATCTGGGTCTTGGCCGACAATCAGGAGAACGCGGTATGGAATTTGATCTGACGATACGCCATGGGCTGGTCTGCACTGAAGCGGGCCCCCAAGCGCTGGATATCGGGGTCAAGGACGGAATCATCACTGCACTGCAGGCCGGCTTGCCGGCCGGGCGCAAGGATGTGGACGCTCGGGGTCATACGGTGCTGCCCGGCGGCATCGACAGCCATTGCCATATCGAGCAGCTTTCTGGCATGGGGGTGATGACGGCAGACGATTTCTATACAGCCTCGCGTTCGGCGGCCTTTGGCGGCACCACCACCATTATTCCTTTTGCTGCTCAGCGCCAGGGGGATGATCTGCTTGAGGTGGTCAAGGATTACTCGCGCCTGGCCCGGGAAAAATCCGTCATTGATTATGCTTTCCATCTGATTTTGTCCGACCCCTCGGAAAAGACCCTGGTCGAACATCTGCCGCAAGTGATTGCCGAGGGCATCACCTCGTTCAAGGTGTACATGACATACGAGTCCTGGAAACTTGATGACTTCCAGTTGCTGGATGTGCTGCATGCCGCTGATCGCTACGGCGCCATGGTGATGGTGCACTGCGAAAATAATGACATCATCCGTTGGATCACGCGCCGCTTGCTGAGCGGGGGCCATGTCCACCCCAAATACCACGCTGTGGCGCATGACCCTCTGGCTGAAAGCGAGGCCACCAATCGTGCGATTGCGTTGTCGCGGCTCATGAGCGTACCGATTCTTATCGTGCACGTGGCGGGGCTTGAGGCTGTGCGCGTGATTCACGCCGCGCAAGCCATGGGAGCGCCCATTTATGCGGAAAGCTGCCCCCAGTACCTGTTTCTGACGGCCGAGGATATCGACAAACCCGGCGTAGAAGGCGCCAAGTTTTGCTGCAGCCCGCCGCCGCGTGATCCGCAATCGCAGGAGGCTGTCTGGGAAGGTCTCCTGAACGACACCCTGCAGGTTTTTTCATCCGACCATGCGCCTTACCGGTTTGATGAAACCGGTAAATTGCCCAATGGCGCGGCCACCACTTTCAAGCAGATGGCGAACGGCCTGCCGGGTATCGAGCTGCGCTTGCCGCTGTTGTATTCAGAGGGCGTGCGCACTGGCCGCATGAGCCTTGCGCAATTTGCCGCACTCACTGCAACCAATCATGCCCGCATGTATGGTTTGTATCCGCGCAAGGGTGTCATCCGGCTGGGCAGTGATGCCGATTTCGCGATCTGGGATCCGGATCTGAAAAAAACCGTCACCTGGGACATGCTGCACGACAACGTGGGCTACACACCCTACGAAGGCCGCGAAGTGACCGGCTGGCCAGTGGCAGTGTTCAGCCGTGGCCGCGCGGTGGTTGAAAACGAAACCCTGCTGGCGCGCGCCGGCGACGGCCAGTACCTGCCTTGCGGTGAACCCGCTCCTATTACTCGTAACAAGAAAGCCATCGAACAAGGCGTCATCGTCAAAAAACTCTTTGCACGCTGAGCCCCTTATCCACTCGGAGACAAGCCATGCATTATTTCAGCAAGAAGCTTTCCTTTATCGCCGCAGCCACTGGCTGCGCCCTGGCCTTGCAAGCGGCGCCCGCCCTGGCCGAGACCCTCACCACGGGGGTGGATCCCACGTTTTCGCCCATGGCCATGCAAAACCTCAAGGGCGGGCTCGAAGGCTTTAATGTGGATCTTGGCCATGCTCTGGCCAAAGAAATGGGGATCACGATAAAGATCGAACCCTCACAGTTCTCGGCCATCATCCCGGCATTGAACGCCGGCAAGTACGATTTTGTGTTGGCGCCCACCACGGCCACTGAACAGCGTGCGCAGTCGTTGCTGTTCTCCGAAGGGTATTTCAATACGGATTACACCTTCGTACAAAAAAAGAGTGTCAAACCGATCACTGATTTGTCCCAGTTGAAGGGCAAGACGGTGACTGTAAACAGTGGTTCTGCCTACGAGGCCTGGGCCAAGGCAAACGAGGCTCAGTACGGGTTCAAGTATCAGGTGTTCAGCACCACCGCCGATGCCATTCAGGCAGTGCTCTCCGGTCTGGCCGATGCTGCCTTGATCGACAACATCTCTGGCCCGTGGGCAGCCAAGAAAAACCCCATGCTGCAAACCAGCTACACCATCCGCTCGGGCAAGGTCTTTGCCTTGGTCTTCCGTAAGGATGATGTGAAGGGGCGTGATCGTCTGAGCAATGCGCTCAAGTGCCTGAAGAAGCAGGGCGTTGTGGCAGGGTTGGTGAAGAAATGGCTGGGTACCGATCCGGCGCCGGATGCTGCCTCCGTGGTTATCGAAACCGGCCAGGGTGTTCAAGGCCTGCCGGGCTACGATCCCACTCCGGCCACGTACAGCTGCAAATCCTGAGGGCAACGCAATGATTCAGGCAACCGAAACTGTCGCCACGCAAGCCACCGCAGCTGCAGCACCCATCTTGCAACTCAAGGGCTTGCGCAAGCAGTACGGCCACAATGAGGTGCTCAAGGGGGTTGATCTGGATGTGCATGCGGGCGAGATGGTTTTCATCATCGGCCCGTCGGGTTCGGGCAAGAGCAGCCTGCTGCGCTGTTGCAACCGCCTCGAGGAAACTTCCTCGGGCTCGATTCTGGTCGACGGCGAAGACATCACCGCGCCGCGAGCCGATCTGAACCGTATCCGCCAGAAAATCGGCATGGTCTTTCAGCAC
Organism: Castellaniella sp. FW104-7C03; assembly: GCF_040276085.1. Taxonomy (NCBI): domain Bacteria; kingdom Pseudomonadati; phylum Pseudomonadota; class Betaproteobacteria; order Burkholderiales; family Alcaligenaceae; genus Castellaniella; species Castellaniella sp. FW104-7C03. The sequence goes on along the minus strand of NZ_JBELOK010000005.1, from coordinate 245,627 downwards.
TTCAACCTGTACCGGCACATGAGTGTGTTGTCCAACATCACATTGGCCCTGCGCAAGGTACAAAAGTTGCCCAAGGCCGAGGCCGAAAAACAGGCCCACCACGCCCTTCAGCGAGTGGGTCTGGAGCAGCGTGCGGATTTTTATCCCGATCAGCTCTCTGGTGGGCAGCAGCAGCGTGTGGGCATTGCTCGCGCCCTGGCCTTGAATCCCAAGATTGTGTTGTTTGACGAGCCCACCAGCGCGCTTGATCCCGAGCTGGTGGGCAGTGTGCTGAAGGTCATGAAAGATCTCAAGGCAGGCGGCATGACGATGGTGGTGGTCTCGCACGAAATGAGCTTTGCCATGGCGGCGGCCGATCGTGTGGTCTTCATGGATGGCGGCAACATCATCGAGCAGGGGCCACCCAGCGAAGTCTTTGGCAACCCCAAGCACGAACGCACCAAGGCCTTTTTGTCCAGTGTGTCCCACAACTACTGAGGTTGCGCCATGGATCTCTCTGCACTGCGCTTTGCTTTCTTTAACCCAGATGTGGCGCGTCAGGCCATCGATCCTGTGCTGCAGGGCATGTGGATTACCGTCCAGCTGGGGGTGCTGATTACCCTGACAGGGCTGGCTGCGGGTTTGGTGCTGGCCTTTATCCGTGCATTGCACCTGCGCGCCCTCAACGTTTTTATTATTGCCTTTGCTGATGTGATGCGTGCGCTGCCACCATTGGTGGTGCTGATGGTGCTGTTCTTTGCCTTTCCCTACGTTGGCCTGGCGATGTCTGCCTTTTTTGCCACCTGGCTTGCGCTCTCTCTGGTGCTCACCGCCTTTGCCGAAGAAATTTTCTGGGCGGGCATACAGTCCATTCCCAAGGGGCAGGCCGAGGCCGCCCGTTCTACGGGTATGAGCTGGTTTCAGTCCATGATTTATGTCGTGGTGCCCCAGGCTTGCAAGCTGGCTGTGCCGCCGCTTACCAACCGGGTGATTGCCATCACCAAGGCCACTGCGCTGGGCGCTATTGTGGGCCTGAGTGAAGTACTCAATAACGCGCAAACTGCCAGCAGCACCTTGGGCAACGCCACACCACTTACCTTGGGGGCGATTGGTTGCCTGGTGATTTTCGTGCCCATCGTGGTGGGCAGCCGCTTGCTTGAGCACCGATTCCGCTGGAAGAACTGACGAGGCCCGCCATGCAGGAAATTATTCATAATTTCTTCAACCTGGAAATCTACCAGGAAGTTACTCCTTACCTGCTCGAAGGCCTGTGGATGACGGTGCTGCTCTCAGCGCTGGTGATCCCCTTGGGCATGTTTTTTGGTTTGGTTGCAGCTGTTCTGCACCAGGAGATGCGTTGCCGCAGCTTGCGGGTGGCGTTGATGGTGTACATCGACATTTTCCGCTCCTTGCCACCGTTGGTGCTGCTGATCTTCATTTATTTTGGCTTGCCGTTTCTCAATCTGGATATACCCAAGCTGCTGGCTGTGGCGCTGTGCTTCACGCTAAACACCAGCGCCTACTTTGGCGAAGTATTTCGGGCCGGCTTTGAGAGCGTGCCTAAAGGCCAAATGGAGGCTGCACGGTCAACCGGCCTGTCGCGCCTGCAAACGCTGATCCATGTGCAAATACCTCAGGCCACGCGCGCGGTGATGCCCGATCTCATCAGTAATGCCCTGGAAGTGGTGAAACTGACTACCCTGGCCAGTGCGGTTTCGCTGCCAGAGATGCTGTATCTGGCCCGCAATGCACAATCGCTGCTGTACAACCCTTCACCGCTGGTGCTGGCCGCAATTTTCTACCTGATTATTTTGCTGCCCATCGTGCGTTACCTGGGCAGGCTCGAGCAGCGCAAGCTGGCGGCCATGAGCCACTGACTAAAGCTGGCTGGCTTCCTGCGTGATGATGTCGCCGAAGGCACGCGCCAACAAGGAGAGCGGCTCGTAGCGTGAGCTGGCCAGATACAGCTCTAGCGTATGGCGCTGCTTCAAGGGGCGTACCAGTAGTTGATCATTTCGGCGGGCAGCCGCCATGGCCACCGCCTGATCCACGATACCGGCCCCGATGCCTTGCGCCACCAGATCGCAGACATTTTGCTGGGTGTCGACTTCGATCAGGATGTGTTCAGGGGCGTGATCGTCGCCAAACATGCGTGTTAGTACTTTGGCCAGCGGCGAGCCACTGCGGTAGGCCACCAGAGGCTGGTCTTGCAGCTGGGACAGATCGATGACCGGCTGGATGGCTAGCGGATGCTGGCTGGGTAGCACGCATACCAGGGGAAGAGAGCCAACCCGCGTTGCTGTCAGGTTGGGATGGGTGACGGGCATGAACAGCAGGCCGATTTCGCACTCGCCATCGAGAATGCTGCGTACCAGTGCGTCATATGTCAGCAAGCGCAGGCGAATGCGGATTTCGGGGTGCTGAGCGACGAAGCGCTGGATGCACTGTGGCATCAGGCCGTGGCCCAGGCTGGGGCTGCTGACGATGCCCAGGAGGCCCTGCTTTTTTTCGCCCAGTTGCGTTGCCAGTGTGGAGATACGCGTGATGCCCTGATACACCGACTGCACTTCGTCAAACAGCAGGCGTGCTTCGGCGGTTGGATACAGGCGGCCCTTGATGCGCTCGAACAGTGGGTAGCCGAGTTGTTGTTCTGTATGGGCCAGCAGGCGGCTGATGGCAGGTTGCGAGACAAACAGCAACTTGGCTGCCGAACTGACCGAACCGGTCACCATGATGGCCCGGAATGTATGGATCTGTTTGAGGTTCATCGGCAGCGATGCCCATAACAAAAGGTTAATACCAGGGGACGAATCAGTATATCAAGGTGGCGAAGCTTCACAGATAGAATGGATTCAAGCGATAGGAGGTCGGCATGAACCCAACCATTTACGTCATTAATCCCAATAGTCTCGAGGCTGTCACACGCGGCTTGCAGGACAGTTTGGCATTGTTTCAGCAGGCGGGTGGGTGTGCGATTGAATGCCTCACTTTGCACGAGGGCCCGGCGGGTATTCAAAGCGAACAAGATGTGGCTGCGTGTGCCGTACTGGTGGGCAAGCGTGTGACCGCATTGGCCCGGCAAGCAGATAAGCCGGCAGCGGCATTTGTCATCGCTTGCTTCAGCGATCCTGGTTTGCATCTTGCCCGCAGTCTGGTAAAGCAGCCTGTGCTGGGCATCAATGAATGCGGCCTGCTTACCGCCTTGGCCCTTGGCCAGCGCGTGGGCGTGATTGCCATCTTGCCCACCCTCATGGGCCGCCACGCGCGAGCCTATGCAGCAGCGGGCATCAGCTCGCGTATTGCGGGCGAGTACCCATTGGATCTGTCTGTGGCTCAGTTGCAGGATGCAGAAACCACGCGCGCACGCATGCTGGCCGTGGGGCGTCGCCTGGTGCAAGAGAACCACGCTGACGTCCTGGTTTTGGGCTGCGCGGGCATGTCCCATTACCGCGCCTGGCTGGAGGACAGCTTGGGTGTGCCGGTCGTTGATCCCACTTTGGCAGCAGTAGCTATGGCATTGGGGCGGGTGGCCACTGCCCGGCAATAAACCGCATACAGCCCATTTGTCGGTGCACGCCCGGGCCGATGCCCAGAGGCGCCTGCGCGGGTTCTGCAGATCGCTTTATCGAACATTTTTATCTGGTTTTGGAGTTTTTATGAGCAAGAGCACATCATCCCGAAAGTTTGGCCTGGCTGTCGCCCAGGTGGGTGGCATTGATCTGGCGGACACGCGAGCCAGCGTGGTCAAACGCTTACTCGAGATGTTGCGTGAAGCGCACAGCCGGGGCGCGCGATTCGTGGTGTTTCCCGAGCTTACGCTCACTACTTTTTTTCCGCGCTACTGGGCGCCGATGGAAGAAGTTGAGGCCCGCTATTTTGAAAAAACGATGCCTAACGCTGACGTGCAGCCGCTGTTTGACGAGGCCCGGCGTATGGGTGTGGGCTTTTACCTGGGCTATGCCGAGCTCACCCCTGAAGGCCGACGCTATAACACGTCGATTTTGGTGAACCAGGCGGGAGAGATCGTGGGCAAGTACCGCAAAATCCACTTGCCCGGCCACGATGACCACAAGGTGGGCGCACCCTTTCAACACCTGGAAAAAAAGTATTTCGACGTCGGTGAAGACACTTGGACGGTATCGAATGTGGATGGCATTCGCACGGGGATGTGCCTGTGCAATGATCGCCGCTGGCCGGAAACCTGGCGTGTCATGGGCCTGCAAAGCGCCGAGTTGATCGTGTTGGGCTACAACACCCCGGCGCACAATATCCACTGGCCCGAGCCCGTGCATCTGCGTATGCAATCGCACCTGCTATCCATGCAATCCGGGGCTTACCAGAACTGCGTATGGGCGGCAGCTGCCGGCAAAACCGGCTTTGAAGATGGCTTCCACTTGATTGGCGGCTCCGTCATTGTGTCGCCGGCGGGCGAGATCGTGGCGCAGGCCGCCACCGAAGAAGACGAAGTCATCACGGCCAATATTGATCTGGCGATGGGTGAGAACTTCCGCAAGAACATCTTTGATTTTGCGCGTCACCGCCGCCCCGAGCACTATCGCCTGATTGTTGATCGCGTGGGGGCGGGTGAGCCGCTGTAGAGCGCTCAGGAGGCCGTCACGGAGGCAGCCTTGGTGTTCAGGTAGGCCTCGAGGGCTTCGGGGCCGCCTTCGGAACCGTAGCCAGACTCTTTAACGCCGCCAAATGGCAGTTCTGGAGAGGGGGTTGCGGCTTGGTTCACCCAGAGCATGCCAGTCTCCAGCCGCGTCAGTAGTTGGTGTACGTTTTCGTAGGAACGGGTAAAGGCATAGGCTGCCAGTCCATAGGGCAGGCGGTTGGCTTCGGCGATTGCTTCATCCAGTTCATCGAAGGCCCATAAGCCAGCAACGGGACCAAAGGGCTCTTGGTTGAACAGGGCAGAGTGTGTGCTGAGATGGCTGATCACTGTGGGCGTAAAGAAATTGCCTTCTGTGTCCAGACGCTCGCCGCCCGTCAAAATATGGGCGCCTTGGTTGTGTGCGTCCTCTATCAGATGTTCCATGGCGGAAATACGACGCGGGTTGGCCAACGGGCCCAGGCTTGTTTGCGCATCCAGACCATCGCCAAGCCGCAAGTTCTCTGCATAATGCACCAGGCCATGAGCAACATCGTCCAGCAGGCTGCGATGGACAAGAAAGCGGGTGGGTGAGATGCACACTTGTCCAGCATTGCGAAATTTGGCTCGGGCCATGGCGTGGATGGCTTGCTCAAGATTTGCATCGCGGGCAATGATCACAGGGGCATGGCCGCCCAGTTCCATGGTGGTCCTTTTCATGTGCAGACCCGCCAGCGCAGCCAGACGCTTGCCGACGGCAGTCGAGCCTGTAAAGGTGACTTTACGAATAACAGGATGCGGGATCAGATAAGAGGAAATCTGTTCCGGGTCTCCATAAACCAAGCCGACAACGCCGGCCGGTGCGCCTGCATCGACAAACGTCTGCATCAACGCAGCTGGCGAGGCGGGTGTCTCTTCTGATGCTTTGCATAAGAACGAGCAACCCGCGGCCAGTGCTGCACCCAGTTTCCGGACAACCTGATTGATCGGGAAGTTCCATGGGGTAAAGGCTGCCACGGGCCCCACTGGTTCTTTAAGCACATATTGCTGCATATTTGGGTGGCGGGCAGGTACCAGGCGCCCATAAATTCTGAGGCCCTCGTCAGCAAACCATTCGAGAGTCGACGCGCCCGCCAGCACTTCGGCCTGAGATTCTTGCAACGGTTTGCCTTGCTCCAAGGTCATCAGTCGCGCGATGTGTACGGCTCGTTCTCGCAGCAAGGCGGCAGCCTTGCGCATGATCTCTGAGCGCTTGTAAGCGGGTAAGGCGCGCCAATCGTTAAAGCCTGTCTGTGCCGCTGCCAGGGCTCGGTCCAGATCGTGAATGCTGGCGTATGCCACACGCCCAATCAGGCGGCCATTGGCTGGGTTAAGAACTTCTTGCGTGCGGCCATCCTGGGCATCGACCCATGCGTTGGCGATTAGCAGTTGAGTGTCTGGGTAGTGCGGTTCAGTCATCTCTGGCCTCGTGTTTTTTACTTAAAGGATTGCGTTTTCTTAAAGTGCTTATTATTATAACTATAAGATCTAGAAAACCAACAACTTGATTTTGGCTGATGCACTGTGAAGATGAAGCTCTCTGATACCCGAAACCGAAGCCGCATGCCGCTGTATTTGCAGCTGGCCAAGTTGATGCGTCAAAGGATCGAACGTCAGGAGTGGGCCTTTGGAGAACAAATCCCAACACTTGATGAGCTTGAAAAAGAATACGAGGTCTCGCGTATCACTCTACGGGGCGCGCTGAACTACCTAGAGGAAATGGGCATTGTCCGGCGTACGCGTGGCCAGGGCACGTTTGTCACTAAAGATCTATCCGAAGAACGCTGGTACAAGCTCGCCAATACCTTCGAAGAGCTTGCCAATAAAGTATCCAGCCTGAATGTCCGGCTTTTGCAGATTGAACAATCAGAGCGCCCCCCCAAGCCCGCTTTCCCTTTTGGTGTGGTGGGCAAAGCGTATCGCTCATTTAAGCGTGTTCACTACCACGAGGGTGAGCCCTATTGCGTGATTGATATCTATCTGGATAAGGCCTTGTTCGATTCTGATCCGCAGGGCTTCGCGGGGGCGCCTGTGATCAAGCTCTTGGCTGCACGTGAAGATATTCATATTACTGGCGCTAAACAAATCATGCGAGTAGTCGTGGCAGATGAAGATACAGCCTCTCATCTGCATATTGGGGTAGGAGACCCTATTGCAGATGTCTGCCGCACGCTTGTCGACCCCGATGGCAAGATTATTTATTACGCCCATATCCGATATCCAAGCCAGATGATTCAGATCGAGATGGATCTCCTGCGGGCTGCGCCACCACAATGAACAGTGCGCATGGTGCGCATCTGGTTCAACTGCCTTCTTTCCATTGATACCAGGGTTGCCTCATGCAATTTCCAGAAACGCCAACCATCCGGTTGGCCACGGCCAGTGTGTTTGTCTATCGTGCGCCCGTGGACGAGCCCGTACAGACGTCTTTTGGCATCATGCATGACCGGCCCTCTGTTGTGGTGCGGCTGGAAGATCAGACGGGGGCTGTCGGGTGGGGCGAGATTTGGTGCAATTTCCCTGGTGTCGGGGCTGAGCATCGGGCGCGCATGTTTCAATCCTGTGTAGCTCCGCTTCTATTGCAGCAGGCCTGGGAAAGCCCTGTAGATGCCTTTCGCGCGATTAGCGAGCGGCTCGAGGTATTGGCCATCCAGGCGGGCGAGCCAGGCACTGTGGCGCAGATTATCGCGGGCACTGATATGGCGTTGTGGGATTTGGCCGCACGTCGGCTGGGGCAGCCCCTCTGGCAATTGTTTGGCGGGCAACCGAGGGTGCAGGTGTATGCGTCGGGGCTAAGCCCGGCAGATCCTTGCCGTTTGGCTGCCTTGAAGCATCAGGAGGGCTATCGTGCTTTTAAGCTGAAGGTAGGTTTTGAGCCTGAGCGTGATGTGCAGAATCTTAGTAGCCTGCGCCAACAGTTTGGCGATCAAGTGCCTCTGATGATTGATGCCAATCAGGCCTGGGATCTCGCAACTGCCACCCGCATGTGCCAGCGTTTGTCAGAATTCAATCCGGTGTGGGCAGAAGAACCCATGCGTGCTGATACGCCCTTGCAGGCGTGGCAGAACCTTGCAAAAGAAAGCCATATTCCGCTGGCAGCGGGAGAGAACATGCGTGGCCGCCGGCAGTTTTCCGAGGCCATCGCCTCGGGAGCCTTTTCTGTCATGCAACCAGACCCAGGAAAATGGGGCGGGTTGAGCGGCTGCATTCCTGTGGGACGGCAGGTTGTGCAGCAGAAGCGGCTGTTTTGCCCGCACTGGTTGGGCGGCGGCATTGGCTTGGCTGCAGCCATGCAATTAAAGGCCATCGTTGGGCACGACGGCTATGTCGAAGTCGACTCCAATCCAAATCCCTTGCGTGAATTATTTGCGGCACCGCTACTCCGGCCAGAGGAGGGCTGGGTTAGCTTCCCGCAGGTTCCAGGGCTGGGGATCGAACCCGATCTCAGCCTTGCCCGCGATTTTCTTGTTCCTCATGACTATTGATCATCTGATTCAGCAACAGCCGGAAGGCTGTGGTTGTCAGTCTCTGCATGACACCAGGGTGAGTAGCGCCAGAACGATAGCCAACATACGCTTTCTGCGGGGGTGGGGGTAATCCCCCTTATCGCCCGCGCCGTATCTGCCACAAGAAATAGCTGCCGCCCAGCAGTGACGCCATCAAGCCTGCGGGGATCTCCTGGGGAAACAGCACTTGCCTGCCCGCCCAGTCTGCCAGCACCATGATCAGGGTGCCGATCAGTGCGGCGGCAAGCAACTGGCTGGAGGCGCGGCGAAACCTCAGTAGGTAGGCCAAATGAGGGGCAATCAGGCCTACAAAGGCCAGGGGGCCCACCACCAGTGTGGCCAGTGCACTCAGCAGGGCGGTCAGCAGCAAAAGCAGCAGCCGCGCCTGCTTTAGCGGTACCCCCAGCGCCTGGGCGGCGGCTGCGCCCAGGGGCAAGATATCCAGCCAGCGGCTAAAAATAAATACCAGCGGCAGCAACAGCAATGACAGAGCCATCAAAAAGGTGCTGCCGGATGGTGTAGCGTAATAGGTAGAGCCCGACAGCCAGGCGGTTACCTGTTGGCCACGCGGGTCGCCATCGGCCAACAGCAGGTTTCTAAGTGCTTCATACAGCGCGCCCAGGGCAACACCCGTCAGCAGTACGCCCTGGGCCGAAAAATGGCTGCGCCGGTTTAGCAGCACAATCAGCAGCAATGCAACACTGGCGCCCAGCAGCGCCATGCCGGCAAGCGTCAGGTAGCTGGGCTGATCCAGCAGAAACATGCCCAGTACCAGCACGATGGCGCTGCTGCTACTGACGCCCAGCAGCTCCGGGCTGGCCATGGGGTTGCCGGTAAGGCGCTGAAGAATGGTGCCCGCCAGTGCCAACAGCAGGCCGCCGCAACTGGCGGCAACCACACGCGGCAGCCGCCATGTCAGGCTCTCAGGGCTGAATGGAGATTGCCAGGTCCAGCCGTCAAGCGCCTGCCCAAACGCCAGGGCAAGCAGTGTGGCCAACATCAGGGCAAGGGCAGGCCAGGCCAGGCTGAAAGCAGGTTTGCCTTGGGACGCGTTGCCACCCAGGGCCGGCATGTCCCAGCTGCCAAGGTGCAGGCGGCTCAGCAGCCACAATAAAAGGGGTACGCCCAGGACGGCGGTGATGGCACCTGTGGGTACAAAAGTGGTTTGCCAGGCGCTGCTTGCCTGCACCAGTTGATCGGCGGCGGCAAGCAGCAAGGCGCCAAACAACATGGAGAGCGGTAGCCTTGCCTCCAGGCGGATGGCGCCTGCGAGCCGCATGATGTTGGGTGCCACAAGCCCCACAAAGCCGATAATGCCTACGCAGCTGACCAGGCTGCCTGTGAGAAAAACGGCAACGCCCAAGCCGTATAGCCGCACTGCGCGCACCGAGATGCCCAGACTGCGCAAGGTGGCATCGTTCAGCGCCATCAGCCGCAGGTGACGCAGCAAAAGCAGTACACACAGCATCGCCACCAGCAGCCGTGGCAGAAAAAACTGCACGCCATCCCATCCCTGCTGTGCCAAAGAACCCGCTCCCCAGATCAGCAGCCCGGAAAGGGCTTCCTGGTTGAACAACAGGCACACCATGGATAGCCCGCCCAGCAGCAGGTTCAGTGTCATGCCGATCACGATCAGCACCACGGGATTGAGGCCGGAGCGCCAACCGAGCCCAAAGACCAGTGCCAGTGACAGGCCCGCCCCCAGCATGGCAACCCATTCCTGGCCCAGCGCCAGCAGCCCGGGTGCCAACAGCGTGGTCAGCATCAGCATCAGGCTGGCGCCGCTGGAGATGCCCAACGTGGTGGCCGAGGCCAGCGGGTTGCGCAACAGCAGTTGCAGCAACTCGCCGGCCAATGCCAGGCCGCCGCCTGCCAGCAGGGCCAGTGTCAGGCGGGGCCACCAGCTTTGTGAAAGCAGCAGCTCCGTTATTGATGCGTTGGAGAGATCCACATGCAAGGCGTGCACCGCTGCCTGGATACCGCCTTGCGACTGCAGATTCATCCCCGCCAGCGTAACCAGCAGCACCATGGATAACAGGCAGATCAGCAGTGCAGCGCGCGCAGAAACCTTCATGGTTTGCACACTGTTTGCTCAAGCAACTGCGCAAAACGTTGGGCGGATGGTAGCCCCCCAACGCTCCAGACGGGCGGCAATACACGGAGCGGCTGCTGCTTGACGACAGGCAAGCCTCGCCACAGTGCATTGTTTTGCAGGCGCGCCAGCGTGCCCAGTGGCACGGGTTCTATGATGACGACACGCCCGTCCAGCTTGGCCAGCTCGTGCAGCGCAAGCAGGCGGTATCCCCATCTGTTTACGGCGCCAGTCCAGGCATTGCGGATGCCCAGCCGATCCAGTACATGCTGGTACAGGCTGTTGCCACCATAGACGCGCAGGTGGCGGTCGTCCGCAAACTGAATCACCAGCAAGGGGCCGCATCCCCGCAGCCGGGCCCGCCCGGCATCCAGCATCGTGGTCGTGTCACGGATCAGGGCCTGCGCGGCGGCCTCACGATGCGTCATGTGACCGAGCGTCCGGGTCATGTCCACCAGGGTTTGCCAGGTGTCGGCCTGCGGATCATACAGTGGTACGGTCACCACGGGGGCGATGGCTTTCAGCTGATTTGCCATATTGGCAAACATCGGCGTGATCAGCAGCAGATCAGGATTCATCGCGGCCATAAGCTCCATCGACGGCTGGCTGCGCAAGCCCAGGTCTATGGTTTCGGCGGGCAATATGGGTTTGCCGACCCAGCTGTGGTAATCGGCGATCTGGGCCACCCCGGCAGGTGGGTGCCCGATTGCCGTCAAGGTTTCGGCCAGTGTCCAGTCCAGCGTGATGATTGCGGGCGTGTCCGGCGACGTCTGCTGTGTGGCGGCAAGAGCAGGCAGCAGGCCCAGGCATAGCACCAGCAGGGAGATCCACATGCGCATGGCTTAGTTCACCAAAGCCACCGGCGTGCCCAACACCGGATGGGCCACCATACTCACGTCTACCCCATAGATGCCGTGCAGGCACGTCGGGGTCATGATGTCCCGCGGGGTGCCGGAGGCAATCACCTGGCCGCCGCGTAGGGCAATCAGATGGTCGCAATAGCGTGCTGCCAGGTTGATGTCATGCAATACCAGCATGATGCCCAGGCCTAGTTCCCGGCTTAGCGTGCGGATCAGTTCCAGTACTTCGATCTGGTGAGCAATATCCAGTGCCGCCAGGGGTTCATCCAGCAGCAAAAAGCGGCTGTTCTGGGCCAGCAGCATGGCCAGCCACACGCGCTGCCGCTCGCCCCCGGACAAGGTGTCAACCCGCTGATGCCGGTAAGCCGAGGTCTGTGTCAGTGCCATGGCGCGCTCAACTTCGGCCTTGTCCTGCGCACCCGCACGCCCTAAGAAACCCAGCCAGGGGTAGCGCCCAAAGCGGATCAGATCCTGTGCCGTCAGGTGCTCTGAGGGTGGCAGTTGCTGCGGCAGGTAAGCCACCTGGCGGGCAAACAGCCGCTTGTTCCATTGCCGGATGGGCCGGCCATCAAAGCATGCGCTGCCGGTTGTCGGCGTCAATTGTCCCGCCAGCAGTTTGATCAGTGTCGATTTGCCCGAGCCATTGTGTCCGATCAGGCCATGGATACCGGCAGAATCAAATCGCAGGCTGGTGGCGTGCAGCAGTGTTTTTTCCGGCAGACGAAAGCCGGCGTGTTGAAGTTCAAACATGTTGGTGTGCGGGGGCTGGACGAGGGCAGTTTTCACACAGGCTGGTGCCCGGCAGCAGGTAGTAAAGGCAGCAAATTTTGCGCACACGGCACGTGCAGCCCGTGTCGGCCGCAGGTGCAGGCACGTCACGTACGGGCTGTTGCAGCGGGTTTGGCTTGCCATCGCTCAGTGAGGGCGACGTTAAAAGGTTCTCAAATGCCTGCAGCACTTTTGGGCTGGCCCCTGGGTGCTCACGCAGTTGCTGCACCAGGTATTCAAGCAGGTTGCCCAGATTGCTCCAGAATACCCTGGGAGATGTCCGGGAAACTTTGTGCAGCGATTCAATCAGCGGCTGCATCTGTTGCACGATCTGTTCGCACGCTGTTTGTGCAGAGGCGGGCTCAAGTGCCGGGACAACCGGCTCCCAGGCCACGCCGCAGGTTTTGTGCTGGGGCGAAAGCTGAATCGCCTGCAATACAGGGGTGTGCCGATGCAGCAGCAAGGCGGCCACCCATGGCGACAGCACGGCAGCGAAATGCCACCGCGACCACAACGATGCGATGGCGCGGCCGTCTCCGCCAGGCCAGCCTTCTTCCGTAGAAAAATCCTTTAGCAGGGGCGCCAGCGTTTCGGGGTGCTGGAGTTCGCGCGCTGTCAACCAGAGCCCGTCCTGTTGGCCGCTCACCAGCAGCGGCAATAGGGGGGCAAGCGCTGCATCTTCCTGCAGCTTCTGGATCAACAGCGTTGCCTGCATCAGAACTGATAGTTCATATTAAGTGTCACGCTACGGCCTGCACCAAAGTAGCAAAACTCAAGCGAGTTGCAGCTTGCCACGTATTTCTTGTCCAGCACGTTCAGCACATTAAGCCTTGCACTCAAGCCGTCGGCCCCCAGGGTTTTAAAATCGTAGCCCAGGGCCAGATCAAGCAGTGTGTAAGCGGGCAGGGTATGTGTGTTGGCACGATCAGACTGAACCCCCGCCACATGGCGCACCCCGGCAGCGGTGCTGAGGCCGCGCAAGCTGCCGCTATGCTCGTACGTGGCCCACAGGCTTGCCATGTGCCTGGGCGCGTAGATGGCACGGTTGCCCTCGTGGCCATCGTCGCTCTTGGCGTAGCGGATATCGTTGTAGCTGTAGCTGGCCTGCAGGCGCAACTGCTGGCTGAGCCAGGTGTTGGCCTCCAGTTCTATCCCGCGAGAATGGATCTCGCCCACTGCACGGTAGGGATCCGTGGGTTGCTCTTTGGTGGCCACGTTTTTCTGCCGGATGTCATATAGCGCGATGGTGTAGAGGTCGCGGCTACCCACGGGTTGGTACTTGAGGCCTGTTTCCCATTGCGTGCCTTCCATGGGTTTAAGCAAATTGCCCTGCACATCCGTAAAGCTTGTGGGCGTAAAAGCGGTGGAGTAGCTGACATACGGTGCAAAGCCGTTATCAAACGAGTACATCAAGGCGGCACGGCCACTGAACTGGCCGTCCTCCAGGGTGCTTTGGGCCTGGCTGTCCAGATTGGTACTGCGGATATCCACCCGGTCGTAACGGCCGCCCAGCGTCAGGTGCCATTGTTTCCGGCTCATCAGGTCCTGTGCATAAAAACCGGTCTGCTTAAGTACATGCCGCTCTTGCAATGGGTCGTACATGGCGGTGGGTGATGCACCGTACACGGGATTGAACGCATCGATGTTGGGAAACGCACCAGAGGGCCAGCTGACATCGTTCTCTCGCCATTGATAATCCATCCCCGTCAGTACGCGGTGTCCCACGGTGCCCGTATCAAAGCGAAACTCCAGCTGATTGTCGATGGCAAAGGCGCTGAGGTCTTCATTACTGCCTGAGTAGTAGCGGTACAGCTCGGTGGGGGAGGCCCAGCCAAAGGCGTACACCTGCTCAAGCGTCACTTTCGATTTCAGGTATTGCGCGTTCTGGCGAAACGTGACGGCGTCGTTGAAATGATGCGTCAGGCCGTAGGCCAGCAGTGTCTGGTTGCGTTCGTATTTCTCGTGCCCCGGCTCGCCTTCGTAGAAAGACCGTGACACCATGTTGCCATCATGCGGCACTACCGTGCCTTCGTACGGCAGGCCCGAGTGGTAGCCGCCTTCAGGTTCACGCTGGATATACGCCATCAAGTCCAGGGTAGTGTCCGGGGTGATTTTCCAGGTAAGAGAAGGCATCAGTGCATAGCGCTCTTCCTTCACCTTATCCACCTGTGCATCGGCACGGCGTACCTTGCCGTCCAGCCGCCAGGCGATTTTGCCGTCGGCAAGTGTGTCGTTAAGGTCAAAGGCGCCATATGCCTGGTGGTCGGTGCCGATACCCAGTTCGATTTCGCCAAAAGACGCAAATTCGGGCCGGCGCGTCTGCAAGGCCACGATTCCGCCAGGCGAAGATTGCCCGTACAGCACGGATGCCGGGCCACGCACCACTTCAATCGTGTCTAGAAACCAGGGGTCAATCACCAATGAACTGTGCGAATTGGTGTCCCCCAGGATCTTCAGGCCGTTCAAATAGGTATTGCCCAGGCTGCCGTCAGAAAACCCGCGCATCACCAGGTAATCGAAGCGGTTGGATGCGCCGACCTGGTTGCTGAACACCCCGGCGGTATAGGCTGTGGCGCGTTGTACGCTGGTGGCGCCTTGTTCCCGTACCTGCTCTTGTGTGATCACGGAAACCGACTGCGGCGTTTCAACAATCGGCGTCAATAGTTTGGTTGCGCCCTGTTGGGCATTCACGGTAATGGCGCCCATCTCTTGCGCGGGCAGGGCATCGCTATCGGATGGTGTGGCGGTTGCCTGCACGGATTCGCCAACCGCTTGCTGAGCCTGCGACACGTTGCCCAGGCCGGTTGCCAAAAGTGCGACGACCAGCGAGAGCTGGGTTCTGCGAGGCATAGTCATAACACGGACTTCCAGAAATATATATTGATTAAGAACTATTATTATTATCATTTATCAATTCTGGGAGATATGCAGGATGTTGAGTGTCGTATGCGCGACAACAAAATGGGTTTTAGCTGAGGCGGTTAGGTGACACGCCGTAGTGTTTGCGAAACGCTGTGGCGAAATTGGTGGTGTAGCGGTAGCCGCTGAGGTGCGCAGCCTGCTGTACCGAATGGCCTTGCAATAAGTATTGGCGGGCCAGTTCCAGGCGCTGGTTGCGTAAATAGCTGAGTACCGGTACGCCAAACATCAGGCGAAACTTGCTGCGAAAGCTGCTGGTGCTCATCGCGGCTTGTGCGGCGAGCTGATCTACCGAGTAATCCAGATCGGGAGCAAGATCCAGGCGCTGGCGCACGGCTTCAAGGCGCTTGCGTTCTCCTGGAGAAATCGCGGGTGGCCGGGGCGCCGGTTTGCTATCCAGGCCGTAGGCAAGCAGTTGCAGGGCCAGCCCCTCAAGCAGCAGCCGCTGCTGTAAAGCCCCAGCCGGTTGCAAAGCTTGCCAGTGCTGCAAGGATTGATGCAGATGGCCTGGGACATGCCACAGTTTGGTGGCTGGCTTGGTTGATGCGAGAAAATCCTCTGGCAACCAGGCTGGCTTGGTCTGGGTCGCCGGGCTGATGTCCAGTGCAACCGTGAGTGTTCCCAGGTGCTGTTTGGGCGCGTGGGTGGCCTGCAAGGTGCTTTGTTTGTCGAGGTGAGTGGTGATTGCCATACCCGCCTCGGCCACGTACTGCTGCCCGGACAACGTCAGTCGTACACAACCTTCCAGAACGATCAAAAGAAAAATCGCCGTGCCTCGTGTGGACTGGGTTTCGTAGGGTTGCAACACATCCAGGGAAGAGTGGATGAGATGCAGGCCGGAAGACAGTGGTAATTCTTCGACCTTGCCGCGCAAAACCGGGAGGTCAGTGTGCGCTGCCGAGGGGAGGGGAAAATGATAGTCGATGCCAAAGCGCTCGCCGAAACTGCGTAGATCGGCGACAGACAGCTGCTGGGGAGAGAGGTGGGGGGCGTGGGTATCCATCAGGCCAGTAGGGTTGGATCGTATCTATCATAACCGGTAATGAGTCTCTTTCCTATTATTGAATCCATGCTGGCTATACTGGTTATCCTGGCCGCATCGGCTGCATCTACGCAGATCTTTACCTCCCGCGGCCTCGAAGGAACCCAATTATGACGATTCATGCATATGGCGCTCGCGCCAAGAACCTTTCCCTGGAGCCCCTGGTCATCACCCGCCGCGCACCGGGTGAGCACGATGTACAAATTGAGATTGCTTATTGTGGTGTCTGCCATTCCGACTTGCATCAGGTGCGCTCGGAGTGGGCCGGTACGCGTTACCCCTGTGTCCCCGGCCACGAGATCGTGGGCCGGGTATCGGCGGTGGGCGCCCATGTCACCAGCCACAAGCCGGGCGACCTTGTCGGCGTAGGCTGTATTGTCGATAGTTGCCAGCATTGCGCCGAGTGCGATGACGGCCTGGAAAACTACTGTGATCACATGGTGGGCACCTATAACGGCCCCACCGCGGATGCTCCCGGCCATACGCTGGGCGGCTACTCGCAGCAGATTGTGGTGCACCAGCGCTATGTGCTTAAAGTGCATCACCCCGAGGATCAGCTGGCAGCGGTCGCCCCGCTGCTGTGCGCCGGTATCACCACGTATTCACCGCTGCGGCACTGGAAAGTCGGGCTGGGCCAAAAAGTGGGCGTGGTCGGGATCGGTGGCCTGGGTCATATGGGCATCAAGCTGGCCAATGCCATGGGTGCTCATGTGGTGGCCTTCACCACCTCGGAATCCAAGCGTGAGGCGGCTAAAAAACTGGGTGCCCACGAAGTCGTGGTCTCTCGCAATCCGGACGAAATGGCGGCCCACGCGGCGAGTCTGGATTTCATCCTCAATACGGTGGCGGCGCCGCACTCGCTGGATCCGTTTTTTGCGCTGCTCAAGCGTGATGGCACGATGACGCTGGTGGGGGCGCCAGCCTCGCCGCATCCCTCGCCGGCGGTGTTCAGCCTGATTGCCCGGCGCCGTAGCTTGGCGGGCTCGCTGATTGGCGGCATCCCGGAAACCCAGGAGATGCTGGACTTCTGTGCCAACCATCACATCGTCGCCGACATCGAAATGATTCGTGCGGATCAAATTGACGGGGCCTACGAACGCATGTTGCACGGTGATGTGAAATACCGCTTTGTGATCGACTGCGCATCGTTGGCAGAAAGCTGAAGCCGTATCACCCCGGCTGCCTGGGGCTTGCCCCAAGGTTGTGCCGGGGCTGACTACAGCATCTCGTCGGGTGTCAGCGGGCTTAGCAGCTTGGCCAGAAAGCGTAGCCAGGCACTGGTGTCGGGGTCATGATCAAGCACCGGCTGCTGGTCTTGGGGTAGTGCGTGCCATTGCACGCGGCCATCGGGTGTCAGCGACAGCTTCCATGCGCCGGCATGGATGACGTCGTGGACCTGTTTGGCCGCTTGCCGCGCCAAAGCGGGACTGCGGATCACCAGGGCAATCTCGGTGTTTTGCAGCTTGGATCGCAGATCCAGGTTCATGGATCCGATGCCGATTACCCGGTCGTCCACAATCACCAGCTTGGCGTGCAGGGATGCGCGCGAGCCCGAATTCTGTGAACCGAGCATGGTGTCGCGTACCTGGGCGCGTTCATGGGCTTTCACTTCGTAAAGCTCAAGCCCGCTCTTGAGCAGCGCCTTGCGATGCCGGGCGTAGCCGATCTGCGCCAACAGGGCATCGGTGGAGGCCAGCGAGTTGGTGAGCACCTGGACACGCACGCCCCGCTTTTTGAGGGTTGTAAATACGGCCATCATTTCTTCGCCTGGTACAAAATAGGGTGAAACGATCAGTACGTCATGCTGCGCAGTACTTAATAATGACAGTAAGCCGTCAATGACGGTGTCCTCGGGGGTGTCCTGGGCGTCATCAGGCACCAGTTTTAACGGGCTGTCTACCAACAGGCCGGCCGCGGCCCATGTCAGGGGCAGTTTTTTCAGATCCAGTGCAGCAGGCAAGGGTGGGGGCTGTTTGGCGTCCGCCTCTACAAGCAGGGCATCCCCGGTGGCAGAGGGTGCTACTGCGGGATTGGCGGGCTGTTTGGTGCTGCCATCCAGAGGCTGTTTTTGCGTGGTGTCGTTTGGTGCCGGTGCGGTGGCGTTGTGCAGTTGTTTAAGCGCTTTTGGGGTAATCAGCGATTCAACCGGATAGGCCAGGGGGTTATTCCAGTAGCGGTCGAAGCTGGCTGACAGGCCACGCACCACCGGGCCTGCTGCCAGCACGTCCATATCGATGAAGTCCTCACCCTCGGCTGTCCCAAAGTATCGGTCACCCAGATTGCGGCCGCCGATAATTCCCCAGGCGTTGTCTGCGATATAGGCCTTGTTGTGCATGCGATGCTGAATCCGCTTGAAGTCGTGTAAAGACGTCAATGCCCGTACCAGGCCCGAGCCACGATTACCCGGCAGGGGGTTGAACATGCGCATCTCGATGCCTGGCACGCCGGCCATCTGCATGACTTGGGCGTCGTGACCAACACTGTTGAAATCGTCCAGCAGGATGCGCACGCGGACACCGCGTTGTGCCGCCTGCCGGATGGCTGCCAGCAGGCTGATGACGGTGGGGTCGAGGTGGATGGAGTAGTACTGAATATCCAGTGTTTTGCTGGCGTCTTGTGTCAGTGCCAAACGGCCCGCAAATGCTGCGTTGGGCGAAGCTAGCAATGCAAACCCCGATCGAGCGTCGTTGACCTGGCTTGGCCGCTTCTGGTTGGCCAGTTGGCCCAGTGTTGTGCCGGCGGGGTTTTCGAGTGCGTGTGAAACTGGGCGTTTGACGTGTTCTGGCAGGCTGGCACAGCCTGCCAGCATCAGCACTGCAACCAGCACCCATGTTCTGGTGGAGTAGCGGCCTTTGCCCCGGGTTGTGCAATGGGTAAATACCGAGGGTTGAGCCATAAAACCAGTGAGAACGTTTATAGAGGGTTACGCTGCTGGCCCAGCATAGCCGATCCTGGTCGTGTGGTCTGTCACGGTTTCAGACGGATGCAGTTGGAACACCGACACAATACGCTCAAGCTCGGCAGCCTGCTCTTGCATGGCCATCGAGGCGGCCGCGGCTTCTTCAACCAGGGCCGCATTTTGCTGGGTCACGCTGTCCATTTGGCCGATGGCAAGGTTTACCTGTTCGATGCCGGAAGTTTGCTCGTTGCTGGCCACTGAGATCTCGCCCACGATATCGGCCACCCGCTTCACACTGTCCACGATTTCCCGCATCGTGTTGCCTGCATCGCCCGCCAGGGTGGCACCGGCTTCGGCTTGTTGCACCGATTCACCAATCAGGGCCTTGATTTCTTTGGCTGCAGTGGCGGATCGCTGTGCCAGAGCCCGGACTTCGCTGGCCACCACGGCAAATCCGCGTCCTTGCTCGCCCGCCCTTGCGGCTTCTACTGCAGCATTGAGTGCCAGGATATTGGTTTGAAACGCGATGCTGTCAATCACGCCGATGATTTCACCAATTTTTTTTGCAGAATGATCAATGGCGTTCATCATGTCCAGCACTTCTTGCACGACGGCGCCACCGCGCTTGGCAACGTCGGATGCTGTCACGGCCAGTTGGTTGGCCTGTCGTGCGTTTTCGCTGTTTTGCTTGACAGTGGAGGTCAGCTCTTCCATTGAAGCAGCCGTTTCTTGCAAAGAGCTGGCTTGCTCTTCTGTACGTGCCGACAGATCGCTGTTACCCGCGGCAATCTGGCGGGACGCCGACGCAATCGCCCCTGCCCCCGCGCGCACCCGGCTAACCACGGCCGCCAGGCCTGTTTGCATGGTGCTGATCGCGTGCACGAGGCTGCGGGTGTTTCGCGTATCCTCCTTGATATTGACGGCGAGGTCGCCCTGGGCAATTTTTTGCATCACCCGTGCTGCTTCTGCGGGTTCTGCTCCCAGCTGCTTCATGATGCTGCGGGTGAGGTGTAGCGCTGCCACGATGCTAAGCACGACAGCCAGCACTGCCAGAGCAAGACTCCAGAAAAACATGTCTTCGGTAAAGCTCACCATTTCGTTTTTAGTGGTTTCCACCTGTGCTGATTTTGCCTGAATCAGCTCGCGCAACGGGCCGCGCATCTCGCGCCAGGTGGGCGTGTCGTTTTCTTGCAGATAGGTGGCGGCTGTATCGCGGTTCTCACGCGCCAGCTCCGAGGTTTTTTTCAGGATGGGTTCGCGTTTGGCCTGCACGTTGGCAATCAGTTGCAGGCGTTCGTCCAACCCCGGCACCCGGGTGGCCAGTTCGCGGCTGCTGTCCATCACCTCGTGAAACTTGGCTACGGCCGTATTGAGGTTGGTAACTGCCTTTTCGTCATCCGGATTGAGCACAATATTACGTAAGGCTTGCCCGATTTGCAGGCCTTGCGCATATAGCGTGGTGGTGTTTTGCAGTACCTGCTGATCGGTGTCCACAAACGAAATAAAACGGTTTTTGGCACTTTGCATGCCCGTAAGGGCCAGGCCCAGGGCAAGCACGCAGCAGGCCAGGACAAAGGCCATGCTGGCCAGTGTGCGGGTTTTGAGAGTCATGATGTGGGATTGGGCCGGAGTGCCCAGATGCGCGGAAAACCCGTTTAACGGCGCTGAATCGATAAAGTTTAAAATAAATAGGGCTTGCGGCGCGCTGCCCTGAGCATGTTTGCCGCGTGTTTACAGTCGGCTTGTGGTGGCAGGCAGGGGTTGGCCAACCGTTAAACAGGATGCTTACAGGCTATGCGCTTGCGTCGGTTTGATCCGCACCTCGCGCACTGGCCGAAACGTGCTGGCGCTGGCGGCGTGCCACCAGTCGGCATAAATTGTGTCGTCAGGTGCTTCAAGCAATGCCTTTGGCGGTAGAAACACCTTGATTTCGTCGATTGGCAAAGCCTTGCCGGGGCCCACCCGGTGCATCAGCATATGAGGCCGCAAGTCGCGCGGATGCTGGACGCCAACGGCCGACATGATATGGGCCAGAGATTTCAGTGTTTCGGCATGAAACCGTGCTGCCCGCTTGCCCTGAACCTCGGGGATCAGCCCACGCTGGCGGTGGGGGTCTTGCGTGGTGATGCCGGTGGGGCAGGTGCCCAGATGGCAGCGCTGGGCCTGAATGCAGCCAATCGAAAACATAAAGGCACGCGCTGCGTTGCACCAGTCGGCACCTTGGGCAAGTGTGTTGGCCATGCCCATGCCAGAGTAAATCTTGCCACTGGCCACCAGCCGGATTTTGTCTTTCAGGCCACAGCCCACCAGGGCGTTGCGCATCACCACCAGGCCCTCCATCAAGGGCATGCCTACCCAATCAGAGAGCTCTTGTGGTGCAGCACCGGTGCCGCCTTCGCCGCCGTCCACCACGATAAAATCGGGCAGGATTTCTGTTTCAAGGATGGCCTTCATCAGGGCAAAGGGTTCGTGCATCTGGCCAATGCACAACTTGATGCCCACCGGCTTGCCTCCTGATAGCTCGCGCATCCGGGCGGCAAACTCCATCAGCTCGATGGGTGTTGAAAACGCGGAATGCCCAGCGGGGCTGAGACAATCCTGGTGCGCCGGCACCTGGCGCACGCGGGCAATTTCTTCGCTGACCTTGGCGGCAGGCAACAAGCCGCCGTGGCCGGGCTTGGCTCCCTGGCTCAGTTTGATTTCCGTCATTTTCACGGTGTTGCGGGTGGCGTTGTCGGCAAACGCATCGGGACTGAAATGTCCTGTTTTGTCTCGTGCACCAAAGTAGCCAGAGCCCAGCTCCCATACCAGATCACCCCCGTGCTCAAGGTGATATTGGCTGAGGCCGCCTTCGCCCGTGTCGTGATAGAAGTTGCCTTCTCTGGCACCCAGATTCAGCGCCCGAACCGCATTGGCTGACAGTGCGCCAAAGCTCATGGCAGAGATGTTGAACAAAGAGGCCGAATAGGGTTTGGATGCCTGCTCGGTGCCTACCTGCACCCGGGGAGATTGATCCGGGTTGGGCTCGGGTGCAATCGAGTGCGCAAACCATTCGTATTTGGCCGAATCCGTATCAAGCTCGGTGCCAAACGGCTGGGTGTCCGTACGCCCGCGGGCACGTTCATGCACCAGATTGCGTGCCTTGAAAGAAAACGGTGTGCCGTGGATGTCGTCTTCTACCAGGTAGGCCCGCAGAAATGGCCGCAGCGTGTAAAAAAACCAGCGTATCCGCGCGGCAACCGGGTAATTGCGGGTAATTGTCCAACCCCGCTGGAAATGATCGTAGATGCCCAGGAGCAGCACAGGCACAAAAATGACAAGCGGCCAAAACCAGGCCGCATTGAGGGTAATGCCCAGGACAAAGCAAAGCAGTGTCAGCAGCAGGGCAAGCAGAGGAACAATGTTGCGGATGATTCTGTCTGGCATCTGGCCTCCTTTTTGGCTGGCGGCCCGATCCATTTTTATTGTCTGATAAGCGGGGCGGCCAGTGTCTGTTTAATGATGAGTGTAGGAGGCCGCGCCTGACGAATACCTAAAACCCTTTAAGGCGCGAAAGCTGCGCACGGTTCAGGCGGGCGGCTTCCTGTTCTGCATACACCGCTTCACCGGGCTCGTAGGAGCCTTCGTAGCCGCAACTGCCAAACAGCCATGAGCAGCGTGTGCTGGTATTGGCCTGGCTTGCCTCTTCAGGGGACATCCACTGTGACGAGGAGGTTGACGAGCATGCGGAAAGCAGCAGTACGGTTAAGAGCAGGCCACAGCGGCCAAGGGTTTGGACAGTCATGGTGGGATCCGGCAAACAAGGGCGAGACACCTTGGTTTATAGCAAATTGGCGCGCGCACAAGGTGTCCAGTGGTTACGTTCCTGGGCACGGCTGGCGCGGCTGTACAGCGCTCCACCTGCCGGTGGGTACGGCAACATCGTCTCACATCTTCCGGTGGGGCCAGGCGCATCCGGCGCGCCCGCTGGCGGATTACACTGTTTCTCTTGTTCACACTATAAGTGATGTTGATGTCCTCTTATCCGATAGGTACCCCCGGACAAGCGTGGGGCCAGACAGAACGTGAGGCGTGGCGTGCACGCCAGCATCGCCAGCGCAGCTATGCCAGCCAAGTGCTGGCGGCTGTTGACGCATTACGCCCCGCGTTTGATGTAGAACAGTATGGGCAGCTGGATTACCCGCCCGATCTTTACCCTCTGATGGCCTTGCGCAGCAAGGGCTGGCAGGATACGCGGCCTCTCGCGCTGGTGACAGGTGGCGTGCATGGCTATGAGACCAGTGGCGTCATGGGGGCGTTGCAGTTTGCCGCACAGCGGGCCCAGGCTTATCAGGGGCAAGTGGATCTCCTGATCCTCCCGTGTGTCAGCCCGTGGGGCTTCGAGCGGATTCATCGCTGGAACCCGGATGCGATTGACCCCAACCGCTCGTTCAGGGCAAATAGTCCCTCTGCCGAGGCTGCGGCGGTGATGCGCCTGGTGGCGCCCCTGGCGCATCGGGTATGCATGCACATCGACCTGCACGAAACCACCGATTCTGACGAAACCGAGTTCCGGCCGGCGTTGGCGGCCCGGGACGGGCTTGCCTGGAAACCCGGCAGCATCCCGGACGGCTTTTATCTGGTGGATGACGAAGCGGCCCCGCAGCCTGCGTTCCAGCAGGCCATCATTGATGCGGTCGCACAGATTACCCATATCGCCTCCGCCGATCACCGAGGCGAAATCATCGGCTCTGCCGCTGTGGCGCCCGGCGTAATTCGTTACGCTCTGGGGTCTTTGGGGCTGTGCGCGGGCATCACTGCGGCCTTGTATAAAACCACCACCGAAGTCTATCCGGACAGCCCCCGGGCTACCCCCGAGATCTGCAATGCCGCACAAATGGCGGCAGTGTGTGCGGCGCTTGACTACGTACTGGCGCACCAAGCGCCCTAGGGTAAATACTGATCTTGCCTTCCTGGATTGAGGTGCCTATACTGAAACCGTTACCCCAGTAGGTAGCGATTCTTCGCCTCAAAGCGAAGACAACGCACTGCCCCCGTGCAGTGCAACTGCCCCAGTGGCAGTAGGGCCCCGCCAAAAGGCGGGGCCTTTACGTTTGTGGTCGCTTCATTTGTGGCCAATTTTTTTTACGCTGCTTTTTCTACCCGGTTGCGGCCATGCTGCTTGGCCTGGTACAGGGCCAGATCGGCATCCTTCAGAGTATCTGCCACGTCGCGGGTACCTTCCGGCTTCCAGGCCGCTACGCCAATAGAGATGGTCACGCGTTCCTCAGGCAGCAGGGGAGATGCTTCAACAGCCGCGCGCAAGCGTTCGGCGATGGTCAGTGCACTGTCCACAGGGGTGCCAGGCAGCAAGGTTAAAAATTCTTCTCCGCCCATCCGAAACAAAGAGTCGTCATCGCGGGCCTGCGAGCGCATCAGCTCGCCCGTTTGCCTGATCACCTGGTCACCCACGTCATGCCCGTAGCGGTCGTTGATGCGCTTGAAAAAGTCGATATCCAGGGCTAGCACAGAAAACGCCTGCCCGGTGCTTTCAAGCGCCTGCAAGGCGATGTCCAGTCCTCTTCGGTTGCCCAGGCCGGTGAGTGGATCCTGGTAGGCTTCCTCGCGCAGTTGGCTCAGGCGCGAGACAACGGTGTCTGTGCCTGCCAGCAAAGCCTTTTGCAGGCGCTGTGCCTCGGAGTACCAGCAGCGTACCGACCGAATGCGCTCGGCCGCATTGCCATCGTATCCGGTTTGCACGATATGGGATAGTGCCCGCAAAGGCCGGGAGATCCAAGTAGATAGAAACCAGAGTGCCGCCAGCAGCAAGAGCACTGGCAGCAGGGATAGCCACATGACCCTTTGCATCAGCGTGCTGAGCTTTTCCAGGGTGACCTCTGTAGGGCGCTGCACCACCACGCCCCACTTGGCATCTGGGATGTAGGCATAGCCTGCCAGCATGTCGACCCCCTGGCTGTTGGTGATGCGTTCAGCACCGGTTTGCCCGCTCAGGACCGCGGTGACTACCGGGTTGGTACCCACGATGGTGCCCAGGCGATTGGGATCTGGGTGGTAAAGCAGGCGCCGGGAACTATCCACCAGATACACATAGGTGTCATTATGAAAATAATGCTGTCTGATCAGACGGGACAGGCCCCCGTCAGCCTTCAAATACACCGTACCAGCCAGATAACCCAGGTACTGGTTCTGGGGTGAATACAAGGGGTGTGTCAGCAGGATGGCCAGATTGCCCAGCATCGTCGTAAAGGGTTTGCTGATGGTGGGTGTCTTCTTTCTCAGGGCCGCTGTTTGTGGGTCGACAGCTGGTACCTTGTGGCCGGACACCTTGAGTGTCTCGGGTGAAATGGCCAGAATGATGCCTTGTGCACTGGTGATCAACACGGATTGAAATTTTGCGCCCTGCAGATGCAGATGATCGGCTTCTATCTGCATCACGGTGGGGTTCATTCCGGATTGGGTGATCTGTTTGGCAGAATAGGCCAGATCGCTTTGAGCCTGCGTCAGCAAATCGGAGGCGGAGGCGGCCAGCTTTTGTGCAAACGCCTGATTGGACGCCAGTGTGTCGTCCATCAATTGGGTGCGCTGGATGCTATAGATTCCTGCACCGCCCAAAATCAGCATGACCAGTACGCTGCCCATGGACAGGCTCAGGACCAGCCGCCGAAGCGTGATGCGAGAAATGGCCAGCACAGGCATCTGGTAATTTCCTTGATGAGATAACAAAAGTCCTACGCTAGGCTACACCAAAGTACTTGGGTTGCAGAACCTGTATGGCTAGAATGTAAAGGGTTAAAGCATTTAAGCGCGTAACAGTTGCAGGTTTTTGGTTTGTTGGCTGGTTTATAGGCGCTTGTGCGGTATGCCCCAGGAGGCTCACCATGCACGGTTTCAGGAAAAATTACCCAGTGGCGTCAGAAATCACCCCCGAGTCTGTCTGGCAATCCAGGCGGCAGTGGTTGCGTGCTGCCGTCAGTGCGCCGGCCTTGCTGGCTGCAGGTGCGGTGTCGGCCAAGGCTGCCCCGGACACCGAGCCCTTCGGGCCCAAATTGGCAGCGACGCCATCGCAGCGCTGGTCTACCGACGAAATCGTCAATCGCTGGAGCGACATCACCACCTACAATAATTTTTATGAGTTTGGTACCGGCAAGGGAGACCCCGCCGAGAACGCAGGACGCATGCAGCTGACCCCTTGGGCTGTTCAGGTGGATGGCGCAGTCAGAAAGCCACTGACGCTGGATATTGATGCGCTTCGCCACCTGGCGCCGATGGAAGAGCGTATTTACCGGTTGCGCTGCGTCGAGGCCTGGTCGATGGTGATCCCCTGGATTGGGTATTCGCTGTCGCATCTGTTGAAGAAAGCCGAGCCCACCGAAGAAGCCCGCTATGTGGTGTTTACCACCGTCTTACAGCCTGATGTGATGCCGGGCGTGCGCCAGGGCATCCTTAACTGGCCCTACACCGAGGGCCTGCGCATGGACGAAGCCATGCATCCACTTACCTTGCTGACGTTCGGCGTCTATGGCCGCGAGCTGCCTGCCCAAAACGGTGCACCGCTGCGCGTCATCATCCCCTGGAAATACGGCTTTAAATCGGCCAAGTCACTGGTGCGTATTCATCTGCAATCCACTCCGCCGCTTACGGCATGGATGCAGGCGGCCCCGCAAGAATATGGCTTTTACGCCAACGTAAACCCGGCCGTGCCACACCCGCGATGGAGCCAGGAAACCGAACGCCGGATAGGCAGCGGGTTCTTTGCGTCGCGGATTCCCACCCAGCCGTTTAACGGTTACGCCTCCGAGGTTGCCAGCCTGTACAAAGGCATGGACCTCCGACGTAATTTCTGATGGCCTTGCCGGTTTGCATTCGTCGATGACAGCCTCTTTACCGCAACGCCAGATGCGCTGGTTACTGACGGGCCTGATGCATCTGCTGGGTCTGTTCCCCTTGTTGCGCTGGCTGTGGCTGGGTTGGCAGGGCCAACTGACGGCCAATCCTCCCTTGTTTCTGACGCAGTCCACGGGCGATTGGGCGCTGATCATGCTATTGATTGTGCTGATGGTGACGCCCGTGCGCCGGCTTACCGGCTGGGCCGGCGTGATGGTGCACCGGCGCAAGTTGGGCCTGTATGCGTTTTTTTATACCGTGGTGCACGTGGTGGCGTGGGGGCTTTGGGATCGTGGTGGTGTATGGCTGTCCATGTGGCAGGATATCTGGCAGCGTACGTTTATCGGCATCGGCACGCTGGCTGTGCTGTGCCTGATCCCGCTGGCGCTGACATCCACACGCGGCTGGATGCGGCGCCTGGGGCGCAGATGGTCGCAGCTGCATTGGCTGATCTATCCGTCGGCCATCCTTTCCGTCTGGCACTTTGTGCTGATGCGGGCTGGCAAACATGATTTCTTCGAGCCACGCGTATCAGCCTGGGCCTTGGCGGCGTTGCTGACCATGCGGATTTATTGGTTCTGGCGCAAGCGGCAACACGTGGCGCAACGCCGCCGGCCGACGTAAAAACAAAACGCCAACCCACAAGGGCTGGCGTTTTGTTTGAAGTCTTTGGTGGCGCATCAGGGACTCGAACCCAGGACCTGCGGATTATGATTCCGTATTATAGAGTCGCTTTATATGCGCTTTACCTTAGCAATCAATGGTTTAAGTTGCGATAGGTTCGCTATGAAGGTGCTTTATTTCGCTATGCTGTCGACGATTGGTTGACACTTTTCTTATCTCCAGCGGGCTCTCTCAATAGGATGAAGTGCTCAATCAACCGAATCATCAAAGTCTTTTGGTCAGGCAGGCTTTCGGCCACTAGCAACGCCAATGCGACCAGAGTGTTGTCATTGACTAACTGCTCCACAGGGCGGGCCAATAAATGCTGGTTACGACGCAAGTACCAAAGAAACAAGAAAGAGCCGCAACGCTTGTTACCATCGGCCAGCGCATGGTTCTTAACCAGAAAATACAACAGATGCGCAGCGCGGCTGGCGACGTTTGGGTAAAACAGCTCGTCGCCAAACCCCTGTTCAATCGTTGCCAAAGAGGATGCCAGGCCATTGCCACGCACCAGTCCAAATAGCTCGGTCGCTTCGCCCTTGGAAATCAAGGCCAGCTTTAGTTCTGCAATGGCGGGCAAGGCCTCGCTCAGATTCAGCGAACGCATGTCTGACTGGCTCTGAGCGATTTCCTCAAGCGCTTGCTCATCGTAGCCCTGCAGCAGATTCCAGGAACGAGCATAGTCGCTGATGACTCTGGCCACTGCTTCACCTTCGGCGGACATCAATCCCTGATTGGTGAGCGTACGACTGAGCAAGTTAACCGCCTGCTCAAACTCAACGCCACGCTCAGCCAACCGGCGCTGATTCACGCTATAGCCCTGAATCAGATGGTCCTTGAGCACGCCAGTGGCCCACTGGCGGAACTGCACACCGCGCTGGGACTTCACTCGATAGCCTACAGAGATGATGACATCAAGGTTGAAATAATCGACTTGGTAGGTCTTGCCGTCAGACGCAGTTGTTGCATTTTTTGCAACAACTGAACCCCGCTTCAGTTCTGCCTCTTTGAACACATTACGGATATGGCGTGAGATTACTGATTTATCACGATCAAATAAAGCAGCCATCTGATCAAGACTAAGCCAGGCTGTATCTTGGTCTACAGTCACTTCCAACTGTGCGTTGCCGTCCTGGCTGACAAAAATTTGGATCTGTTGTTCAGTCATTTGTAGTTACCACGGGCATATTCGCTTTTAAGTGGTCAGTACGCATTTGAAATGTGAGCACCCGGTGAGTACCGTCTTGTAAAGGCACGGATACCATTTTGACTGATAACAGACGTAATCATCTGAACCTTAGCTTCAGGCAATATCTGTTCGAGGAGCAAGCTCAGACGGTGAACCTCTTTTTCGTCAATTGTCACAATTAATACAGAATCAGCAGGATTCAATAATTCCTTCGCCACGGACAACCGCCGCTCCATCATCGCCAGCCACTTGCTGTGGCGATACGAGTCGTCCTTCTCGACATAATCGTTATTGTATTTCCAGTCCTTCGCCCCGCTGTTGTACGGCGGATCAATATAGATGGCATCCACCTTGCCTCGATGGGTGTAGGTCAACGCTTTTAGAACATGGTAATTCTCGCCATTAATGACTGTGTGGCACGGTTTGTCGCCACCGCGCAGCACCTTACCAGTACTGACCAAGCCCGGATAAATTGTGTCGCGGAACTCGGCCACTACAACTAGCTCATCCAGTGTGACGGTCTGCGTAACCCCTGCTGCTCCCAGCAACTCTATGACGGCTGCCTTCTTGGTTTTGTGGAGGGTTTTCACGTGCCATAACCGCTGACCGCCTTTCTTAGTAGAGCCACGCTCCGGCAGCACGCGTACCTTGTCACCCTTGCGAATTGGCCGTAGTGGCAGCTCAACCGCTTCTGGGCTATGCCGCTCAAAGTTCAGTCCAAAAGGAAGACGCGAAGACAGAATCTTGAACTCTCGATCCAGCTCAGCTCCTAAGGCCGAATCTTTGGCTTTTGTCTTGGCAATCAAATCAGTTAGTCTGGACACGGAAATTCTTTCTCTCTTTTGTATCTTCGCTATTGATGATGCGGGTGTGTTACACCGCAATGCTTGTAAATCGTGGTTCGAGATACGACATAGCCTCGTTGCTAAGCATGATCTTACCGTTCCCGAAGGGGTTTGACGCTTGATCCTAAAACGCAAAACGCCAACCCACAAGGGCTGGCGTTTTGTTTGATATCTTTGGTGGCGCATCAGGGACTCGAACCCCGGACCTGCGGATTATGATTCCGTCGCTCTAACCAACTGAGCTAATGCGCCAAAGCACGCAATTATAGCAATAAATTTTTGCTGTGCAAGCGATGGGTGGGTTGCTTATCCAGCAGCCCACTGCAGTTGGGCGATGGTGTCTGCCGGGCATAAAACCCAGGCGTTTTGCCCAAAGCTTTTGGCCAGCATCCGTATCGTGTGTGGTGGCAGGCCGGCAATCCAGAAGCCTGGCTCTTCGGGCCATTGGCCGGTGGGGTCTGCGTTGTGGGCGGGTAAAACGGAGACGCCCAAGATATTCAGCCTGCGGTGCAGGGCGGCTAGCCGCCTGAGATTGGCGGCAGGCCGCAGGCGCCGGCTGCGGGGGTTGCATGGGGTAAGGATATGGCTGTGGGTACAGTGATACTGCTGATGCAGGGTCTGTAGGCCGGATTGAGGCTGGCCGATGATGATGAGGGTAGGCGAGGGCGTGTCGATGTAATAACGTGCCGCCTGGTATGCCTGGGGCAGGTATGTCATTCCAGGCGTGAGGTATCCAGCATGGCATGTCGAAAACAGTCGGTGGTGTGATCCATCAAGGCACCGATGGCCTGAAGATACGCCTGACAAATGGTGGGGCCCACAAAGGTAAACCCGCGGTGCTTCAGCAGCTTGCTAAGTGCCTGGGCCTCGGGGCCAGCGGTGGGGATCTCGGCGGGCTGTGCGTAATGGTGCACTTTGGGCTTGCCATCCACCACCGACCACACCAGCTCGACAGGGTTTTCCAGTGCCAGCCAAGCTCGGGCGTTTTTACCCACGCCTTGCAGTTTGAGGCGATTGCGGATAATGGCCGGGTTTTGCATTTGTTGTTCTACCCACTCCGGGGTGGTGGCCGCCAGGGTGTGCGGGTCGAACGATGACAGTGCCTTACGAAAGCCCTCGCGTCTGCGCAAAATGGTGAGCCAGGACAGACCCGCCTGGAAGCCTTCGAGAAGCAGCATTTCGAACAGATGGCCGGCGTCGTATGACGGCACTCCCCACTCGTGGTCGTGGTAGTGCATGTAAAGCGGGTCATCGGAGCACCAGGTACAGCGTGGGGTGGTGTCGGCCATGGGTAAACGAGCCTGTTTGATTGGTAAGTGGGTATTTGCAGATATGGGCCAGGCAAGGCCTTAGCGCCGGCCCACCAAAGAGCCCAACAAGCCGCGCACCAGCCGATTGGCGGCGTTGCGCATCATGCTCTTGGCTATCGACTGCACCGCCCCTTCGCGCCGTCCGCCCCGGGGGCCGGTAGAGCCAAACAGAAAATCGCTGACGAGTCCGAGTGCGCCATCTTCGGCGGGTTCGGCCTGTGCCGTGGCGGGCTTGGCCTCTGCGGTGGCTTTTGCGAGGTTGTTGCTTGTTGTCTCGGCGCGTTTTTGCAGAATCTCATAGGCAGATTCGCGATCCATTGCCTTGTCGTACTTGCCGCCCAGCAAAGAAGCGCTACGCACTGCTTCGCGCTCGGTGTCTGTGGCCGGGCCGATCCGGCTACCCGGGGCCATCATCCAGACGCGTTGTGTCTGGACGGGCTGCCCTTTTTGGTCGAGTAGCGACACCAGGGCTTCGCCCACGGCAAGCTCGGTGATGGCGGCCTCGATATCCAGAGGCGGGTTGGGGCGCATGGTTTGTGCCGCGGTACGCACAGCTTTTTGGTCGCGTGGCGTGTAGGCACGCAGGGCGTGCTGGATGCGGTGCCCCAATTGCCCCAGTACGGTATCCGGGATGTCGGCCGGGTTTTGCGTGACAAAGTACACGCCCACGCCTTTGGAGCGGATCAGGCGCACGACTTGTTCGATTTTCTCGAGCAGGGCCTCAGGTGCGTCTTTGAACAGCAGGTGGGCTTCGTCAAAGAAGAACACCAGCTTGGGTTGTTCGAGGTCGCCAACTTCGGGCATGCGCTCGTAGAGATCAGCCAGCATCCACAGCAAAAATACACCATACAGCCGGGGGGACTGCATCAGGCGATTGGCTGCCAGCACATTGACCATGCCCAGGCCTTGCGCATTGGTGCGCATCCAGTCGAACACATCCAGCATGGGTTCGCCGAAAAATTGCTCGGCACCTTCGGAGTCGAGCCTCAGGAGGTTGCGTTGGATGGCTCCGATGGAGGCCGAGGACACTTGGCCATAGGTGGTGCGGATCTCGGCTGCATGATCGGCCACATATTGCAGCATGACGCGCAGGTCTTTGAGATCGAGCACCAAAAGGCCCTGGTCGTCGGCGACCCGAAAGGCGACGTTGAGAACGCCCTCTTGGGTGTCGTTGAGATCGAGCATGCGGGCCAGCAGCAGGGGGCCAAGATCGGAGACCGTTGCCCGGATCGGGTGGCCTTGCTCGCCAAAAATATCCCAGAAGGTGACAGGGCTTGCGCCCCATTGAGGTTCGGGTAGGCCGAGTTTTTTCAGCCGCCCCGAGAGCTTCTCGGAGGCTACGCCTGTTTGCGAGATACCACTGAGATCGCCCTTGACGTCTGCCACAAATACCGGCGTGCCAATTCTTGAGAAGGACTCTGCCAGCACTTGCAACGTAACGGTTTTGCCGGTTCCGGTGGCGCCAGTGATGCAACCGTGCCGGTTGGCCAGGGGGGGCAGGATAGCAGCTTCAAATTGACTGTTTTTGGCAATGATCAAAGGGGCGGCCATAGAGGCTCCTGTGTGCAAAAGGCAGTTTTCAGAATACCCGAATGCGAGGGGTGCCGGAAGCCAGTTGGCCAATGTGTGCGGCCTGGGTAAAGCCGTCAGCGCGCAACAGGGCCAGAATTTCGTCGACGGCAGCTGGATCACAGGCCACCAAAAGCCCGCCAGAGGTTTGGGGATCGGTAAGCAGTGCCTGCGCTTCGGCGGGCAAGGCGGTGTCAAGCGTGATGTGTTGCTGGCAGGCTTGCCAGTTGCGCCCCGAGGCGCCAGTGTGGATGCCTGCCTGGGCAAGCGCCTGGGCAGCATCCAGCCATGGCAGCGCCTGGTAATCAAGCTTGGCTTGCAGGCCCGAGCCCTTGCACATCTCCAGCGTGTGCCCCAGCAAACCAAACCCGGTAATGTCTGTCAGGGCATGCACGGCGTCCATGCGGCCTAGTTGGCCGCCCGGGGTATTTAATTGGGTGGTGCTGGCAATCATGGCCTGGTAGCTTTCAGGTGCAAGTTGGTCTTTTTTAAGGGCAGCCGATAAGATCCCAACCCCCAATGGTTTGCTGAGGATCAGCGCGTCGCCGGGCTTGGCCTGATCATTGCGCTTGATGTGTGCGGGGTGCCCCAGCCCCATCACCGCCAGCCCATAGATGGGCTCGACAGAATCGATGGAATGCCCGCCGGCAATCGGGATGCCGGCTTGCTGGCAGACCGATGCGCCACCCGCCAGGATGGCCGAGATTGTCTCGTGTGGCAGGGATTTCAGGGGCATGCCCACCAGCGCCAGCGCCATGATGGGTGTGCCGCCCATGGCATAAACATCCGACAAGGCATTGGTGGCTGCGATACGGCCAAAATCGTGGGGGTCGTCCACAATCGGCATGAAGAAGTCGGTGGTGGCAATCAGGGCCTGCTCGTCGTTCAAGCGATAAACGGCGGCGTCATCCGAAGATTGAGTCCCCACCAGCAGGTTGGGAAAAACACCTGTGGGTATCCCTTTCTGCATCAGTTTGGCCAGGACGTCCGGCGCAATCTTGCAGCCGCAGCCTCCGCCGTGCGAAAGCGAGGTCAAACGTGGAATATCGGTGATGACAGGTGCTTGGGTCATGAAAATCTCTAAAAATTTGGCTGCAGGTACTTAGGGTGAAGTGGATGAAATCGGCTCGGGCCGGCCATGGCCGGCCAGCGCTTGCAGCAGGGCGTGGGCTTGGTGGGATTCCTCTGCGTCTGTGGGATCGTAGCCAAATTGGGGCGCATGCTCCAGCTGTGCATAGTGGCCATGGCTGCTGCGCCGGTAGGCGGGGTCGTAGTGTTCGGACACCAGGCACTGAAACAACTCGGCACGCTGATCGGTGTCGATCAGGTGATGCCAGCGCTTGAGGGTTTCGTGGCTTTGCAGCCCCAGCAGACGATCAAGGGTTGCCTTGAATGTCTCGGGCTGATCAAACAGATGGCGGTAATCCTGCAGCAAAAACGCGATGCGCTGTGGCATCGCCACTTTCACCTGCACACATTGCCCGGTGTACATTTTTTGCAGCAAGGCGTCGGGCAGGCTGACGCGCCCGATACGGCGGCTTTCCGCCTCGACAAACACTGGCTGGTTTGGGTCAAGCGCTTCGATGGCCTGCTGCAGCCGGGTTTCAAAGTAGCGCTGGCTGGGCTGTGCCTGGTTGGGCAGCTGCCCCAGCAAAGAGCCCCGATGGCTGGCCAAATCTTCAAGGTCGAGCACCTGTGCACCAGCTCGCCCCAGCGCCTGCAGCAAGCGGGTTTTGCCCGAGCCGGTGGGGCCGGTGAGCACGATGCAGCGCAAAGGCTCGGGGAGGGATTCGAGCGAGGTCAGCACGTGGCGGCGCCACGTTTTGTAGCCGCCTTCCAGTTGCCGGGCCCGCCAGCCAATCAGGTTGAACCACGTGGTCATTGCGCCCGAGCGTTTGCCGCCGCGCCAGCAATAGATCAGGGGGCGCCAGCTTTGCGGACGGTCGGCAAAACAGGTCTCAAGGTATTCGGCAATGTGGCGGGCCACCAGGGCAGCCCCCAGCCGTGTGGCCTTGAAGGGCGATTCCTGTGCGTACATGGTACCGATCAGCACGCGTTCTTCGTTGCTGAGTACAGGTGCGTTGATGGCGCCCGGGATGTGGTCATCGGCAAATTCCGCCGGCGTGCGCACATCGATGATCTCATCAAATTGGTCGAGAGACTCCAGGCCGCAGCGCATTGAGCTGGGAGAATGGGCAGGACGGTTCATGAGATGGATTGTAGTTCGGCGGCGGGCGGCCTGTGCAAAGCAAAAAACCCGCAGACCTGTGGGGTTTGCGGGTTTGCATGTTGATGTACAAGACATCAGGGAATTGGACTTCTGTAAAGAAGTGGTGCCCAGGAGAGGCACCCAAAGCCAAGCAATCACGCGGCTTGACGAAAATTATGGGGCTTTTCGTGGGGCCTTGCCGCAAACCCTAGCCCACGTCTCATTGTACTGCACCACCTGGCGCGTGATGTCTACCGGTGTGGCGGCTAGCTCAGTCATATTAGCCCAGCGGATGGGCTTTGCGATCTCGCAATAGCTACTCGTCGTCGGCGTTGCGCACCCACTTACGAGCGGCATCAAGGACAGCACGATCATCCAGCGAAGCGATTTTTTCAGCCACATCATCGGCTTTCTCCCGGGCCTTTCTGGCCTCCTGTAGGCGCGAGGCCTGTTCCTGTTTCCTGCCCGCTGCCCGCTGCGAAGCGCCGAAACCCAGCACCGCTGCGACAGCGCCCGCTGCGACCAGCAGGTAGGGCCAGATTTGCGACAGCAGCGCGGCAATCACGACCGCACCCCCGCCGCGTTACCGGGCAAGAGCCCACGATCCAGGGCGGCGAGCACAGCCGCCGAGGCTTCACGCTTGGTGACCGCCTTGTCCTTGTTCTTGTCCAACCCGGCATTCGGCGCGTATGCCTCACCGGGGGCCGTGAACAGTGCATAGTCGTCAGGCTTGCCAATCGCCCGGGGGTACAGAATCGCCATGTACACGTCAGCCAGGCCGTGCATCCGGCCTGCGTAGGGTTTGAAGTACATACGCACCCAGTCCAGCTGCTCGATGGCTGACATAGCCGCCAGGGCTGTTGTCGTGGTGCCCAACCCCCGGGCGGTGGCCGCCATGAACTGGATGAGCCCGGTACCGGACGATCCCGCCTTGTTCCGGGCGGCCGGGCTGAAGGTGTAGCCGGTCTCAAAAGCCATGCAGGCCATCAACCAGTCGGGGTGGATTTGCAGCCACCGGCAGATATCAACGACCTTCGCACGAAACTCGGGGCTTACCTTCGCCCCCCACGCGAGGGGCGTGGAGTTTGTCTTGCCGGATGATTCGGGCAACGATACCGCAGGCAAGGACGGCGATACCGAGCCACTTGACGGTATCTGCCGGGAAGGCAGCAGTGACATCAGGCGGGAGAACAGCCCAGACATGAATGAAAGCATCGGGAAACCCCTGTACAAAAGTGATGAGGGCCACGCCTACGGCTTGCAGGCGCACAGACCAGAATCGGTGGCACTGGCGCCACTCGGGTATTAGCTTCATTTCGTGATCTCCATCTTGAAGGCCTGCCACAAGGCGTACGCGACCCAGCCGAAGGCCCCGATTCCGCCGACCTTAGCGGCCTGAATTAGTGAGGCCCTGACCATTTGGTTGCGCAGTTCGCGCCACTCAATGATTGACTCGTGGTACCGCCGATGGCTTTCTGGATCACCGTCCGGAAAACCGGCAAACAGTTGTTCCTGGCGGGCCTGCATACCCGCGAGTTTGGCTTCCAGATCGGCAGTGGTTTCGCGCACGGCCTGAATGATTGCGACGGCATCGTCGGACAGCGCCATGCTTTTTCCTTAGAGGATGATTTTGGCCGCAGCCACGAATAGTGCATCGAGCTGCGCACTGGTAATACCTAGGACGGCCGCCGCAGTGACCAGAAACGGGCTGTCACGTCGCCACTCTGTCGTGTCGTCCAGCGCGACCTGTGCCAACGCCTTTTGTGTGGGGTCGGCAATGCCAGCGACATATGCCTGCACGCCATCCCACAGCCCGGCCTGGATCAACGCCGCTTTACCCTGCGCCCGGCTGACGGATTCCGGTACCGGCTCGACATGCACCACGTCCTCGACCATCCAAGCCGGGCCGCCACGCCAGAACACGCTTTGGGCAGCTGGATCATGAACAGGGCACTCAACACCGGCCCGGCCCATCCAACCGGCCGGGTTGTCTGTGTCGATGAATTCCCCGGTGTGGGGGCTATAGGCGTCTTTCATGCGGCCACCTGCATATGCGTGAGTAGATTGTGAGAATCCGCGTGCTTGGCGTGGCCGAGCCACGAGGCCAGGAACATGCGCAGTCGCTCGACAGCGCCGTGCGCCTTGTAGCGGCGCACCTTGCGCTTGGCACGGGCGACCGAATCCCGGCGCAGCAGCTTGAAGCGCGGCCAGATGCGGTAGCCCACAAAATTGATACCCCGGCTGATCGGTTGCAGCGACCAGTGCGAGAAGCGCAGGCCGAGTTCATCCAGCGCGAAGGCTTCGAGTTCGACACGCAGACGGGCCAGGGTCGCCCGGTCGGAACCCAGGATCACGATGTCGTCCATGTACCTGAAAAACGTCGTGACGCCTTGCTCATGCACCAGCCAGCGATCCACGACATGCCCGAGGAGATTGGCCGAAAGCTGGCTGACCAGTTCGCCGATGGGGATGCCCCGGCCTTCGGCGGGGATCATCTTTTCGAGCAGGGCCAGCGTAGGCTTGCAGGAAATTTTGCGCCGATATTCCCGGTGCAGCACGTCGCGCGGGATGCTGTAGAAGTATTTGCTGAAATCGGTTTTCAGCACCCACACTGGCAAACAACGGGCCTGCATCCGGCGCAGTTCGGCTTGCACATCGCGGGCTGCGGCGTGAGTGCCTTTACCCCGGCGGCAGGCGTAGCTTTGCGGCAGAAACACCGAATCGAAAATCGGTTCGAGGACATTGCAAAGCGCATGCTGCACCAGCCGATCACGGAAGGGCAGCGCGGAAATCTTGCGCTCCTTCGGCTCGAAGATCGTGAACCGCCGAGGTTTGCCCTGGCGATACGAGCCTGTCGCTAGACTGCGGCGCACAGACCGTAGGCGACTGTTCAGGTGGCCGGTGAACGTCCGGTAGCTGCGCGTTTTCCGCTTGCCCCGTGAGGTCTTGCGGTACGCCGAGCGCAGGTTATCCATCGACGTGATTGTGTCGTAGAGGTTTTTGTATTTTTTGCCCATGACAAAGCGGCGCGGCTTTCGATTTTCACTACTCGCCGTTCTCCGCATCCCGAAAAGTATTTGCCAAGGCAGGTGAAGCAAGCTGACCAAAGTGCCGTGATACGCGGCTTGCATCACGACGGGTTGCCAATCGCCACCGGCGGCTCGAAGCGAAATGTTCCAGTTCGAGTTCGCAAGGCCGTTGTTAAAGTTGACGCAACGAGACCCCGAATTGGACGTGTTCGTACGGTTGCCGCTGTTATCTTGCTCCACCCTTTTTGCCGCCCCGAGAGACAGCAAAAACCGATGCACTGCCGATACTGGCATGGCGCAGTCAAGCGGCAGTGCGATGTTCATTACGCGGCCTCTTGGTACAGGGCCGGGCCGACTGTTTTTTGCGGGTCACCGGCGGCTCGAAGCGAAATGCTCCAGTACGAGTACGCAAGGCCGTTGCCAAAGTTGACGCAACGAGACCCCGAACTGGACGTGCCCGTACGGTTGCCGCCGAACAACTGGACGACGCCACCGCCGTAGTTCGACCCCCGGCCATTACCCGCCCACGCCGATCCACCCTGACCGATCATCGGGCCGCCGATGGTGTAGACGTGGCCGGTGGCCTGTTCCAAACCAATGCGCGACGTATAGCCCGGCTGGCGGGCCGTGGCCGGAATCGTCGCGGACGCGCCCCCCAGGCTTTGGCCCTCGGTGACGCCGAAGGCCATGCTGACAAACTCGTTGTACAAAACAGGACGACAACCGTGGTCGGCCAGGATTTCAATAGCTTCCCACGACCGGAAGGCACTGTACTTGAGCACGCCGTCGCCCCCGAAGGACGGAGGCACGAAGGGCTGTACGGTGCCGCTGCAAACGTCAGTGTTGTACCGGCTGATGCCGTTCAAATGGGGAGCGGTATTGCAAAAATAAATACCGCCCCAGGCATCGACCCACGGGTCGTACGACATGCCGTACTGTTCGCCCCGGTGGCGCAGGGCCAAGTCCCAAATCGAGAATTCGTTGATCCCGGCCAGTTTGTCCACGTCGGCTTGTGTCCACAGCATCGACCCGCCGCCCGCAGTCACACCGCTGGTAGAGAAACTACCCCCGGCCACTGTCTCGCCCGGCGCGACGAGGCCATGATGGAATCCGCCGATGCGGATGGCCCCCACGTCGGGGGCGTTGGCCGGGGCAAGGAACGAATCAACGACAGCGACTGCGCTATTGTCGGTCTTGACCCATACCGAATAGTCCTCCCCGGCGGTGAGCGCGGGCATGGCGACCGGCGTGTCGGCAGCAAAGGCGCGCGCGACACCGGCCACAACCACCACCGTCCCGGCCTTGATGCTGACCGTCTGTGCGCCGGTCTTTTTCAGGCAGGGCGTGTCGTAGTCGGCCTTCATGAAGGCGAAGGGCTGCGCCAGGGTTTCGAGATACGTCTTGGCAGCCAGTTCGCTACTGGCTGCGTTGCCCTCGGACGTGGCCGCGTTCTGTTCGCTGGTCGCGGCGGCCAACTCCGAAGCATGGGCGTTGCCTTCCGACAGCGCAGCAGCCAGTTCGGAGTCGTGGGCTTTGCCTTCGCTGACCAGGGCCGCGCTGGCTGATAGGCCCGCCGCGAGTTCGGAGTCGTGGGCCTTGCCTTCGCTGACCAGGGCCGCGCTGGCTGATCCTGCTGCGTTGCCTTCGCTGGTGGATGCGTGGGTTTCCGACAGCGCTGCGGCGACTTCCGAGTCGTGCGCCTTACCTTCACTGACCAGGGCAGCGCTGGCCGAATCGGCGGCGTTGCCTTCACTGACGGCGGCAGCATCGGCGGCATTTATGGCGTCGGATGCCGCGTTGGTAAGCTGGTTGATGAGATCGTCCGGCGTGATCGTGCTGGAAATCGGCACCTTCACGGCGCGATCAATCTTTTCATTGGCCTGCTGGGCCAGCACGGTCAAGCGGTCAAAGGCCTGCGTCACGAGGTTCTGGTAGAACCCCCCCAGGTCGGTGATGTCGGTGGGCTGTAACTCAGGCACCGCACTGGTGAGCACCATTTTGTACCCAACCGCCAGCACGTTTGTCAGGGTGACAAACCCACCCGGGTTTGTGCTCTGGTCGCTGTTCAGGCTGACGGTATAGTCCACCCCCGGCCCGTTGGGGTCGCCGTAATCAAGCGTGGTTTCTGCACCGAGAGGATCAGCCACAACGGCCACGACAGAACTTTCAGACCCTACGGGCATGTAGAAGTCGAAATCGAAAGGCCCGGTAGACCCATCCCCCAGGAAGGGACCGGCCTTGCGGATGGTACTGGACACAGTCATGATGAAAACCCCGGCAGAACTTGCAGGGATTTTCACCGACTACCCAGCCGTCAAGGCCACGGGCCTATTTCCGGGGCGGCCCAACGACTAGCGCCCCCGGATTGCTGGTGCGGCCATCGAGCATGGCATTGATGCCCTGCAGGGTGTTGTTGATCTGCCCCGCTGGATAGTGGAAGACGATGCCGCCCAGCGAATTGAGCGCCTTCCAGAAGGCCTCATCGGCTTCGCCCTGCGATACCTGCTTGGCGAACCGCGCCATGTTCCCGAACAGGCGCACGGCCGCCGGGCCGCTGTAGTCGCTGTACATGCCCAGGAGCCCCGAGACGGCGCTACCGGCTTCGCGCACGACGACCATGGTGCCCAGCAGGTAGGTGAGCTGGTCATACACGAGTTTTTTGCCGAAGTCCTTGTCGTCCCAATCCCCAGCGAAAGCCGAATGCACGATCGTGCCCAGCAACGCCGGGATTGTGTAGAGCAGGAGCAGGTCTACCCCGAGCAGGCCCACCTCGCCCGGCTTCTTGAAGTCAGTGCGCCCAACAGCTTCGGCAGTCAAGTTATAGGTGGTGTTGAAGAACGAATAGAAATTCGTGAAGAGCATCCACCCGGCGCTGCCCCGTTGCACCTTCGACAGGTCGCCAGTCTGACCACCGCCTTGTGAGTCACGCACGGCCTGGTCGGCCATAGCTGCGGCGCGTTCCTCTGTCATGCCGTCCTCAGCCATGGATTTTTCGTACTGGCCCCACCAGGTCGGCACGTCGGCCATGAGCTGCGCCTTCTGGATCAGGTAGAAGTAACTTGCCTCGAGGCGGCTGTCCTTGCCCTTGACCCGGTTGCGGATTTCGTTGATTTCCCTCTGCATGGTCTTGGCCCGCAGGCGCATGAAGTCCGATTTCTCATTGATCTTGCGCACCGAATTTTCGAAGTGCGCCGTGTCACCGAACCAGCGCCAGGCACCACGGGCCACCCACTTCGGGCCCACGCGCACCATGGATTGCGTCAGGCCCAGCGGCTGCATGAGGGATGTCGTCAGACGCCACCCCAGGCCCGTGATGGTCGCCCCCTTGCGGATATAGTTCAGGATACGTTCGCCGCTGCTTTGCGAGGCGAGATTGCCCACGGCAATGTCTGTGAGCGTTTCGCGCATGGTGCGCAGCAACTCAGGCCCGTAATGCGACCTGATGGCCTTGTCGATGGCCGGGGCCTTGAGCAGGCGGTTCGCGTCGATCAGGTACTCGTGCCAGGACAGATCATGCACCACCTGGTCAACGTGCTGCGTGATAACGCCTAGGTCATAGCGCATGGGCCGCCCGACAGAGGCCGCCCGGGCCTTCTCGTGGCCACGCCGGGTGGTGGAGCTGGCGTACAGCCCACGTTCAACCTGGCGCTGCACTTCAGCAGCGGTATCGGCTTCTGCTCGAGTAGAGCGCAGCGCGTCGTATTTGATCGGGTAGTACCCGCCCCGGTAGGTGCCGTGCCTGGTTTCCACCGGCAAGGCCTGCACCTTTTCTGACGTGATGCCCTGCACCCGGCGCTGCTTGGCGACGATTTCCGACCAGTAGCTGTCAAGGTAATCCCAGATGCTTTGGACAAAATCCATTTCCTCTTTAGTGAGGGTATCCAGAATTTCCCGCTGCGCGGCGGGCGGCAGGCCCTCACCAGAGATAAGACGCTCTCGGTTTGTCTCGTTGCCCATGTTCAGGGCAATGCCAATGCGCTCTTCTCGGGTGAAGGATTTCCCCACCGAGCGGAAAAAGGTTTTTTCGTTCAGCTTGCCCGTCTTCAGGATGGGCTTGAGCAAGTTAGACAGCTCGATGGTGGCCTGCTCGCGCATGACGGCCTCACGATCCCCTGCGCGGTTCATGGACTGCGCAAGGTATTCCCACATGGGGCCGCCATCTTGCCAGCCGTCCATTTCGCGCACCAGGCTGGCAAACTTGCGGTGGTCTGCCGTGAAGTTGCGAAATAGCGTCCCGATGTCAGCCAGCCGCCCCCGGTCGGACGTGCGCCGCTCCTTCACCGTGCGGGCGGCATTGTCCGTGATCGAGGCGCTGATCTCGTCCACCACCTGCGCGAAGGCCCGATTATCCGCTGCCGTGAGCAGGCGGGTTTTGAGCCTGCCCAGGTGTTCTATCTGCTTGACCGTATCGAGTACGCCGCGCAATTCCGTCAGGGTCAGTTCCCGGTAGGGCTTGCGCTGTGCTTGGGCCAGCAGAGCGTCCGGTACGTCAGGATCAAAGCCCAGCTCCTGCTGGGCTTGCACCCAATCTATCAGACTCTTACGCCGGGCGGCTTCTTTGTTGCTGACGCTGGCTCGCAGGTCGAACCGTTCCAGCAACTGGTCGATCTGATCCAGATAGTCTGGGTCGATGTTTTTGCGCGTGCCCGTGTTGTCGAACTTGCGCAGGTAGCGTACCGCCTTGCCCACCTCGTCTTGTGCGTCGTAGGTGGCTTTGGTGAGCTGCTGCTGGATCACCTGATTGCGTTTCTCAGCAGCCGCTGTCACCACGTCGCCCGCCTTGGCGGCCCTGGCTGAGTTCTGGGCCGCCCGAGCCTCAGCACTGGCGTACTGCGCCGGGCGCAGGTCGCGCACGCGCACGCGGGCAATGACGTTTTGCGCGAACTCCCGGGCTGCTGGCAGCAAGATGCCCCGAGATACGGCCCGCCCCCTGCGGTCGATCTTACCAGTGGGCGCCGTGGGATTTGCCAGCCGCTGCAGCACTTCGGCCTCAGTAGCGGCGAACCGAGCGCGGGCCTCGTTGTGGACAGCCTTGTCTGCGGCCTTCGCAATCGCCTCAGGGCTGGACAGCTCCCCGTAGCGTTCGAGCATTTTTACATCGGTGACCGCTGCAATGGTGTCTTGCGGGGGTTCTGCTTCGGCCAGCTTGCGCACGAGCTCGTCGCCGGATGTCATTTCAATCCCCGGCAGTGCCGCCACGATATCCGGGTGCAGGCCGTTTTTGGCGACCATCTTGCGAGCCTTCAGCACGTCCATTACCTCAGCAGGCAGCGCCATGCTGGACAACTCGCTCGCATCAAGGCGGCCGGTGGTCAGTGCCCCCGGATTTGCCAGCTCAGCCCCCGCCTGCAATTCCTGATCGGCCGCGAAGTCATGCGAGAACGAGTACTGGGTATCCCCGCGCAATTCCGCATCGAAGCGGTCTTCGAACTCTCGGGGGTT
Organism: Castellaniella sp. FW104-7C03; assembly: GCF_040276085.1. Taxonomy (NCBI): domain Bacteria; kingdom Pseudomonadati; phylum Pseudomonadota; class Betaproteobacteria; order Burkholderiales; family Alcaligenaceae; genus Castellaniella; species Castellaniella sp. FW104-7C03. The sequence goes on along the minus strand of NZ_JBELOK010000005.1, from coordinate 202,789 downwards.
CCAGTCGCCCGTGGCGTCTTCCTGCGACAGGTAGCCCTGTTCTATCAAGGCCTGGCGCATGTCGTCCAGCGACCGGCCGCCCTTGGCCCGAATCACAGGCTTGCCAAAAACGGGGGGTGTTGTCTCGTTCGAGTCGATCCCCCACTCGCTTTTCACTTCGGCGCGATCCAGGCCACCCAGCTTGGCAATCGCAACGAACAGCGAATCCACGGCGGGGTCTAAGACATCCGGATGCGACGAGGGGGGCTTCACCGGGGTGATCTTGTCGTCGGTGCTGATCTTGCCCGTCAGAAATTGCCACGCCCTGTACACCGGCTGGCTCATGATCTCGCGGCGGGCTTCCATGCGCATTTCGGCCCGGCGGGCTGCGGCTTCCTTCTGCAGTTCCTTGAGCACCCGGCTCTGGGCATTGTGCAGCCATTGCATGTCCCGCAAGCCCTTGGCCTGCAGGTCTTGGATGGCGTCTGCCGTCGCGTCTGCCCCGAGCGCCTGGTAGGCCGCAAATTCGTCCGAGGTCATGCCTGCCTGCTCAGCCGATTCAAACAGCGGCATCATGCTGCGGCCCTGCTCAGCCAGCGCAATCTGGTCTTCGCTGGCCAGCATCCGATCGAACACGCTGCGCACCTCGTCGGTGAGCGTGACGTTCAGCGCCTTCAGGTCTTTGTAGACATTCACGAGCCACGCCCGAAACCGCTGGAATAGCCCCTGCAGCTCGATGCTGGGGGCTTTGCCGTCGAACAGGTAGGATTCAAACCCCCGGGCGAATTGCTCGTGGTACGAGCGCTTCTGCTCCAAGTCCATGCTGTACCAATCCGTCAGCGTGCCCACCCCGAACCACTTCATGAGCGCGTCGGTATCTGCCAGCAACTGCCGTTCTTCAGGCTTCAGGGCGTCCATGCCGAACAGTTCAGCCTGCTGGCGCAGCTTGCCTGCGATGTCAGTCTGCACTTCCAGAAAGAAATGCCCCGACTCATGCAGGAAGGTGGACAGGTCGGCCGCTTTCAGCAGGGCGATGGTGTTGGTGCTGGGATTGAACGACCCCCGAGCGGCCTGCTCAAGCACTCGTCCTGGTGCTTCGCGGTGCATGCTTTCGGATGTACTAAACGCCCGATTTTTCCCTTTGTTCTCCACAAAGCCAAAACGCTTGTAGAACGCGACCAGCCGCTTTTTATTGCCTCCGAAATCTGCTGATGGCGACAAGGCGACGTGCTGGCCCGTTCGATCCGCATAGCCCACCAGTGCCTGCATGGCGGCCGTGCCTTTACCCGCGCCCCGCTGGCCGTTAGGCACGATGATCTTGGACAGCGTGATGGTTCCATCGTGTTCACTGACCGAAGCGTCAATACCGTCGGCCCGCCATTGTTGACGCAAGGCATCCAGCCCACCACCCTGATCCAGCACAGGGCCGCTTGCCACATTTTCCGCGACCACGGTAGGGTAATACTGCTTGAACAAGTCTTCAGGGGTGGTGTTTGTCAGGCGTGCGGCCTGGCCGCTGAAGAAGTTTGCCCACAGCGAGGCATAGGCGTCATTCACCTGCGGCGTAAACCGCCCCGTGGCCTCGAGCTGGGCTTTCACCTGTGTGCGCACAACATCGGCCGAGGCCTTGAACGTATCGACGGCCTGCTGGTTCTGCGCAGCCTTCTCGACCTCCTGTTCCAGCTCGTCGCGCTGGCTTTGCAGATAGGTCTGCGCTTCAGCCTGGCTGAAGCCCTCAGGGTCTGTTTTCAGGTGATCCAGCAGTCCCTGATTGAACTCCGTGGGGGCGATCCGGGCGGCGTACTCTTCGACTGGGATAGCGATTTGCCCGCCAGTCTGGGATGCCAGAGGCAGCTGCGCAGCCACGGCAGGCGACACGGCCGCCACCTGGTCGGCCAGACCAGACTGCATGAGTGCATCCGCCGAGATATAGACCTCTTTGATCGGGCCATCCTCGGCGGCATCGGCCACGAACTTCTCGAAGGTATCCGGCGTGCGCTGGGCGGTCTTCGAGGCCTTGGCTAGCTCAGTGAGCCGGGCTAGAAACCCAGCGCCCTGTGCAGCCTCTTGTACCTTGAGGCTGTCGCCCACCACCCGGCGAGCCAGTGAGTGGGTACCGGCCAGCGCCCCAGATTGCACGAGAGTGGCCAGGGCTGTCTGGTACGCGGCATTGCCCCGTTCGCTGAAGAAGTCGCCCCAGGTCTTGGTGGGGTTCGCAATGGCCGTATCCACGGCGTCCTGCGTGAAGGTGGCGATCTGTTCGCTTGGCAGTTCGCGCAGCAGCAGGCCGCCCAGGAATTCCTTGGCGCCGGTCTTGCCGAAGCGATCCACCAAAAAGCCCATGGGCAGCATTTCGGTGGCCACCTCAAGGGCGCCCTCAGCCGTGCCGCCCAGGAAGGCCTCACCGGGGGTACCGCCGCGTGCCCGATATTTCCCGTAGGATTGTGCCTGCACCTGCGTGCCCGCGAAACCCAGAGCCAGATACGGGTTTCGAGTGGCGATTGCCGCAGCCAACCCGGGCAGTTGTTGCAGCAGACTTGAGAAGCCCCCGTAGATGCCTTGTGCGGTGCCCGACTCAAAGGCGGGCGTGGTGGCTTGGATGCGGGAATCGGCCTGCCGGTACTGGCGCAGCAGGTTTTCCTGCTGCAGGCGGCTGTCTTCGCTGCCATCACTCAGCAGATCAGCGCCTTGTAGCTGCACGCCCAGGCGCACCTGTTCAGTGCCTTGTGCGAAAGACGACCACAGCCCCCGAATGTAGTTCAAGATGGTGGGCTCAGGGCGCGGGGTTTCCCGCATCACACCGAACTCGCGTTCCACCGCCGACAGGCTTTCCACGTCATCGTGGGCCAGCCGGGCAAATTCCGGGTCTGTCATTTGCCGCGTGAGGATGGGGGAGTCGGCCAGTGCCTGGCGGATGTCGCGCATGCGCAGCACCCGGGATACCTCATCACGGTGACGCTCGACAACAGGCTCAGGCAGGCCGGAACGATCCGCCATGCTTTTGACCGTAGCCGCATCGTCTGGCATGGTGTACAGCGCTTTGTTCACCGCCGCCTGCACGGCCACGTCGCGGGCCTGCGCGTCCCCATTGGCCATTTGTGCGTAGTCATCATTTGCGCTGCCCGGCCCATACTCGACAGCCTGTTCCTCGTGAAGCCGCTGGGCGTACTGCGTGGCGTGTTCAGGAGTATCGAACTTGCCCAAGTGCTGGCCAGTGCGGCGGTACTGGGCCACGGCGGCGCTGTCATCCAGGATGCCAGACCCGTCTGCCGCCACGGTCGGGATCAGGATTTCCTGCCCATTCTCATTGAAGGACATCGAGCGCACGGTGCTGATTGTGCCGTCATCGTTTCGCACGACAGGCCGGGCAGACAGGTCAATAGTCCCCGGGGTCAGCAGGCCCTCAGTAAGGGAAACCCCAGCATCGGCGCGGGCAAAGTCGTCGTATTCGTTTGTGGGCATTACTTCCAGCCTTTCAAGCGGCGCATGTAGTAGGTGGCAATGTCCTGCTCAGTCGTGGGCAGGCCCTGCGCCCGGCGGGCGCGGATGATCTGGGCGCGATCCCGGGCGGGAATTTCCGAGAGCTTCACGTCGAACGGCTTGCCTTCTGGACTTTTCACGATGACATACGCGGATTTTTCTTCGTCAGGCGACAGCAGGATGAGGGGCTTGGCTGGGTCGCGACCCCACTCGTCCACCATTACCTTGTTGTCCATTTCACCGCGCATGATGTCCAGCTTCTCCGAGCGGCTTAGCTGGCGCTTTTTCTCGGTCTGGGCCGCGTCGATTTTTTGCTCGATGGAGTAGCGCAGCTCCCCGAGCTTTGCCTTTTCCTTGGGGTCTTTGCCTGTGGCATCGGGGTCTAGGCCGATTTCGCGGGCAACGTGGTTGAAGTCTTCGGTGTCGATGGCGACGGTGCGGATTTTGTCGGGGCTGTTCTGCAGCTTGACGAACTCCTGAAAATCGCTATCTGACAGGCGGTTCATGTACTGGCGTAGGTCAACCCGCTGAAAGGTGTCCGGGTCGCTGGCGGCCATTTGCCGCAAATCCAGATAGGTGCCCTTGTCCGTTCGCACGGGTTCACCCATGGCTTTCTTGTGCGCATAGTCTTCCAAGCTCAGCCGAGCGCGGCCGTCCATGCCATCCAGCACTGAGGCTGGTACCGTGCTCAAGTCGCCGCTTCGGGCGTACGCGTCCCACGCCTGATCGGCTGCGCCTTTCTGCCCGGCCTCAGTGGCCTGGCGCATTTCGGAAAAGCGCACCTTGATGCCTGCGACGATGGCCTCTTCCTGGCGCCCGGAATACTTCTCACGGGCCTGCCGGATGGCGTCCGATTCCGACACGCCAGAGGACAACACCTTGTCCGTATACCCCTGCACCATGCTGCGCAGGTCGGTAGTCTCGAACCACTTTTGGATTTGCGCCCGGTGTGCAGGGGCCACCTCATCCTTGACGGATTGGTAGTAGGCTCGCGCCCGCCCGGGGGAGGTGTCCACCATGCTTTGAATGGCATTCGTGTGCAGCTTGTCCAGCATGGCTGCTTTCTTGCTGTCCACGATCTCGGGTGTCCAGCCCTGACTGGCCGCCACGGCGTCGATGCGCTGCAGGATTTCCCCACGCGCCTGCGACAGTACCGGCCGGGGGTCGTTCTTCGGGTCAATCGCGGCGTTTGCCGCCATGCGGATAGAGCCGTCGATGGACGCCTGCGCGGAATCCAAGAAGGATTTTTCCCCTTCACGAAACTCGAACCCCGACATGGCCGACACAGCAGACTGCCGGGTGCGCTCGAAAATCCGTTCAAAGGCGAGCTGCTGATTCGCGTTGGTGAAGTTCTGGGTGAGGTCTTTGTGTTGCTGATCGAACCAGGCCGTGGCGTCCTGCGTGATCCCCTTGGCGTTGGCCCCCTGGCGCTGACGGGCCTGCGCCTCGAATTGCAGCCAGTTGTCCTTGAGCGCAGCTTCCTGCTTGAAAACCGTTTCCAGATCGTCGCGCTCTTGAATTTTGAGCGCGAAGTCCAGCACCCCGGCGCCCGCACGCGTGAGCTGCTGGGCACCTTGCATGCGCTGGCGGGCTTGCTGCTCCTGCACACGATCCTGTAGGCCGAACAGTGCGGGAGAGGCTACAGAGCTTTGCCGTACGCCTGGTACCAGATCGGGGGTGGCGGTGGGCTGATCGTACGTTGGCACTCGCGGCATGTCAGAACCTCGAACTCACATCAAAGGGCGTGAGCGTGCTGCCGCCCCCGGCGTTCGTGAAACCTGTTTGTGTGGCGGGCTTGAAGCCTTGCGAGTACCGGTACCAGCTTGAGGCCACTTGCCCCAGGCCGCTGAGCATTGTGCTGCCTGCGGCCGCCGTAGGGTTGATAGCCCCCGCAGCATCCACGGCATTGAAAGCCCCAGCGTCCAGCATCCCAGCGTTGTCCATCGAATTCCGCCCATCCACCCGGTAGCCCCAGGCCTTGAGCGCGGCATTGTCCTTGATCGTCTGGACATCCCGCTCATTCATGTAATCGGTATCCATGAGGATATTCAGGGCATTGCCCTGGCCCAGATCGACGCCATTGGCGGCCAGCCGGGCGCGTTGCGCCCCGGTCAGACTTGCAGCCTTCAGCCGCTGGGTTTGTTCAGCCTTCGCCCCGGCCTGCAATGCAGACCGGGCTTGCCATTCAGCCACCATGGCATTGTTGCGGCTGACCTGCGCCTGGTAGGCGTAGGAATTGGCCTGCTGCTGCAGCTGTCGCTGTTGCGCTTCAGCCGCCTGGCGGGACGCGGCCATGCTGCCGACAGTTCCCACCACAGACATGCCAACCCCGATAGCGGCCATACTGGATGCACCAGACATGGGATGACTCCTTAATAATTGGCTCAAGCGTAGCCGCACGCCCAGGCCTTAAGGCCACGGGCTACCCGCCGACCGCAGTGTCCAGTGTCATAGAGAGGATGCACGCGGGCAGCGGGGCCGCCTGCCGGATGCACACCTGAGCGTCCAGCCCCCATTCGGGCATGATTTGGAACTCGCTCAGGCCAGAGAAAAGAGCCGGGGGCAGGCCTGCAGCCTCCTGGCGGCGCAGCGTCCAGGCCACGAGTTGATCGAAATCGGGGCCAATCTCAAGACCCGAAGTTTCCTTGACGCGGAAGATAATCTCGTTGACATTTTTCGTGTAGCCTTGTCCGGCCGCCTGGGCCTCGAACGACAGGGGCAATGTCTGCAGGTACGCCGTCATCGGCAGACCGATATGGATGGTGCTGGCCGGTTGATCCAGGACGATTGCGCCGTCAGTGATGGTCTGCTTACGAGGCACGGCGCCGTCGGCCAGAATAGAGACTTCCTGGCCTTCCAGGTGCCACATGCCGCGCACGGTAGTGGTGGGTGGCCCCTTGTAGGTCAGGCCGCTGTCCACAAAGAAAGCATCCTCGTGCGACGAGAAGAACCGGGGGCGCATGCGCTCGATGCAGTTCTTCCAGCGGCCCTGCAGGAAGCGTTCGACTACGGCGTAAAGCACATATTCCCCAGCCTCTTGAATGCAGGCTACAGACTTGAATCGGCCCGCTGTCCGGTGCTGGCTCCACGCCACCACTTGCTGCTCAGGCAGATAGGTCAGGCACAACAGCACGCCATCGGAACGCACGCACCAAATGAAGCGGTACGGCGACTTGGCATAGGCCATGTCCACGATCTTGTACTCATCAAAAAGATGAGGCGCCATGAGCGAAATGTCGCTAACGTTGTACCCGTTCGCTTCCCATTGGTACTTCAATTCCCGCATGCGGCTTCCCGTGTCCTGCACGAAGAGCACGCTGCTGGCGGTCACGACCGGGGTAACGTTGCTGGCCCCCTCAGACGACACCTGTTTCGGGGATGCCGTGGTGGGGGTGAGCACGTCGGAGTTTTGTGGGGCCACCTTCCACTCACCCCCCGAGGTGAGCAGAAAGAGCTGATCCAGCGAGAGAATATGCCGGATGCGGTTCACTTCCCGGGCGGCGATGCGAAACTGGATAGAGTCATCGTCACGCTGGGGGATCGAGTACGACAGGTTATTCTCAGTGGCCGAGCGGGTACCCCAGAAGTTCTGAGGCCGATCATTCGATCCAGCAAAGCATCGACGCTGCTCGTAGTACCCCACGGCCCCGGGGTAGGTGTCGGTGGCATCGAATGGGTTTTTCAGGTCGGGCGGGGTCTGGCTGATGTCAGCCGTGATGTTCACGTCCTTGAATGCGCTGCCGTCAGACTGGCCGATGTAGCCATAGACCCCATCGAGCTTGTAGATGTTGTACCGCACGGCACCTGTAACCAAGGTCGTCGGGGTGATCGAGTTGTAATTGCCTTGCCGGTTCAGATCGTTCGAGGCCGTGGCTTCTGCCGAGGCCAGCGACTCTTCGAGCGTGTCATCGGCAATGGCCGTGATCTTGTAATGGTGGGTGATCGGGTTGTCGGCGGGGGCACCACTAGGCAAAGGCGCCACCGTGGCCGTGGCCGTGGGGGCGTCCGGAGTAGCGATGGCGGGCACGAAATCAATATCCGCTAGCGACCAGGTGGTGGCCCCGGTGCGGCGCAGCTCAGCCGGCGGGTACCCCGGGTGCACCAGCGTGAGCACGTCAGCCGATTGCACGAAATGGATATCGAACAGGTCAGCCTCAGCGTAGCTGGTGGTGACCGTGACCGGCGAGCGAATGTCACCACCCGAGGTATAAGCAGGATAGGCCGTTGTGTCCATCGGCGTGTCGTCGTCCCAGACTTCAAACGTCTTACCCACCGTATCCACGTTGATAGCCCGCACAAAGCGATTGCTCAGCCACGTCATGCCGCCTATGCCCGTGAGATACAGGTGGGCGCCTTCGGCCGGGTCGGAGGCACCGCTGTAGGTGAGCACCGCTGGATTGGCCTGAGTGACGCCCTCGACAGTCAGCGCGGCGTCGTCCAGCAAGGCCGCGCCCTGGGTGTAGATGCGGACATATCCGGCCCCCAGCTCGAGCACATAGGTTTGCTCAGTGTTGAATGCGAACGGAATAACGCGCACCTTGGGGGCTTCTGCTGCGGCGTCCCCAGCTGCTTGCGCCTGTGCAAAGTTCACAAACTCGAATCCCGGGCGGTTGCGCACGGGCCCGTGTGGCAGTACCTGAAAATTCTCGCAGCGGGCCAGCCCCGTCTGGTACTTCACCAGGTCAATGCGGCCGTGCAGTTCTGGGGCGACTTCGCCCCCTGCAAATGAGCGCTGTAGGGTCTTTGTGCTAGCCATTGCGTGCCGCCAGGTGAGAGGGTATGAAATCCCGGTAGGCCGTGCTCATGGACGAATTGGCATCCTGAGCTTGGGCCTGGGCGATGTAATACTGGACGCTTTGCAGCAGCCGGGCCTTCATGCGCTCGTCTTTGGAGATCGGCCCGACCAGCATGGCCGCCAGATCGTAGGACAACGCCAGCGTGAAGAACGGCGTGAACTTGCTGACATCTTCAACCAGGGCCGTGTACTTCAGCACTGCCTGCTCAGTGTTGCTGTAGATGACGCCAGTGCCAGAATCCAGGCTTTCGATGGCGTAGGGCTGCTCTTGCGTATCGTCAGCCGCGCCTGGGGGCAGGACAGCCCGAGCACGCACGCACCGGATGGGCAGCACATAGGCAAACATCCAGTGCCCTACCGGGTTTGTCGTGGGCACCAGGTGCACCCGCCGGGTGGCAAAGCTCCATGAGTGACGCTCGAGCGTGCAGGACAGAGCCACCGGGTAGAAGCGGCGGCAGTGATTGGCGGCCACGCCTTGCTCGTTTGGGTCTGCGATGGTGGCGGATGCCCCGACATGAGACAGTGCGAGGTTCCAAATGTCGATTTTCGATGCCACTATGCACCCCTATGAAAATAGGGGCGGGACGATTGCGCATCCCGCCCCTCTGGATTACCAATCTGGGTTAGACCAGATCGGAGCCGTCCCCCGTCAGAGCCGCCGCCTTGGCCTTCACGGCTTTTTGAGCCGCTTGCGGTTTTAGGTCGGCGGCCGTGATGGGTTTGGCCGCCTTGATGAGGCGCGAATCGCCTTGCTTGGCCGCCCACTTCGGGGGCTTCGCATCGGCCGGATGCGTGAAGGTGGTTCCCGGTTCGACCAGGGCGCCGTGGAGAAAACCCCGTTCGACAGCCACCAGGGTGACGGTTTGCTCTTTTTCAGCCATCGTCAGCCCCTTAGTTCACGTTGTCGGCGTAGGGCTTCCAGATCGCCGGGTCGGAGGTCAGGAAGACATTGATCTTGCCCGCCGTGAATGCCGCCGTGCCGGTAACCTGCAGGATGCCCAGATACCGCTCGTAGGCACCCGAGGGCAGTTTGACGCAGGCAACCATCTTGCCCGCCGTGAGGTCAGCGACCGCCACCGCAGGGAGGACGACGTGTTCCGTCGCGCTACCGTCAGTGGCGATAGCCGCTTGCGCGTCAGACGCCAGCTTGATCTGCAGCGTGGCCGCGCCCCCTGAGGTGGCCGCTGTGTCCACCTGCACCACCAGGAACATTTCAGACCCTTGCAGGTCTACCGTGTCGTTGGGAGCGATGGCCGCCGGGTCGGTGTCAATTACGTTCCCCAGCAGGTAGGTGCCCGCCCCGCCCGTGTTCAGGGCCAGGGCGTCGGCGAACTCGTTACGCTTGTCGATAATCATGATTCGGTTCTCCTTGATTTCGTGAGCCGCGCCGGATTAGGCAACGCCCGCTTCGGTGGACAGGATTTGATCGACACGACGGATCGGGACGCCCCGGAACGTGGTGACGAACTTGCCCTGGGCGGTTTCCTGCGTACGGAACTGCAACAGCGGGTCGCGGTTCATTTGCAGGTCGAAGGCGTCCAGCGCGTCCCGGTTCATGTAGATGGCCGGGCGAACCACGTTCAGGTTCGGGATACGACGCATGGCCTTGGCCAGCATGTCGCGCAGGACGGGGCCGGTCTTGCCGTCGGCAACAATGTCTTCCAGATCGAAGTTGATCCGCACGACATAGCGCCAATCGCGCACTGCCATACCCGCGTCCCACTTGTAGTGGGTACGGTAGGCTTCCATGCGCCCGCCACCGTTGCCGTCCACGTCCTCGATGGTGACCTGGCCCTTGTCGGAAATCTGCAGGCCAGCCTGCGATCCCTTCGGGTAGATCATGTGCACCGTCTGAGGCCCCCAGCCAACCACCCACAGTGAGGTGTTGTCAGTGGCGTCCGGCGTAGAGGCAGACGTGAGGATGTTGCCGCCGTTCACTGCGCTCTTCGAATTGAAGCGCGGTGCGAGGCCGGTGAAGCCTTCCGGTTCGGTGGCCTCGTTGCCGTAGACCATGTACCGGGCGAGTTTCTGGCCGAAACCTTCGATGATCCCGGACTCTTCGGACATGCGCCAAGCCGCCGAATTACCGTTCAGATCGGCAAGGGCCTTGTCCACTTCAGCATAGTTTTCCAGCATGCCCAGGCCCTCGCGCACCTTCACGCTGGTGGTCTTGGTCGGTTGCACGCCGCCGTACAGCTTGCGCCAGGTCGGCTCAGGGATGCCCGTGCGCACGCTGGTGGTGTGGCCGGTCAGTTCGTTGGCTTCGATCCAGACCGCATCATCCAAGATTTCATTGGTCTGGTTCAGCATTTCGATCACCTGCGCCACCTGCCCGTTCGGGTCAAGGCGGTTTTTGATGTCGAGCAGGGTGGGGTGAGTAGTAGCCAGTACGCTCATGGCGAGTGCTCCTTAGGCAGAATGATGGGAGTTCGGGTAGAAGTTGCGAGCATCCGCTACCGTGGGTTTGGTGGTGCCCTTCACGAGACTGTCTTCACTGATGGCACGGCCAACCCGCACGAAGGTGCGGATAAATTCAGGGTGGTTACCGAGCTTGCTTTCTTTGAGCAGGGTGAGCATTTCCGGCGTGGCAAACGTCGCCAAGGCGTGATTCGCAAGGCCAAGGCTTTCGTCCAGCTTGTCGCCGCCGAATTCCTTGTCAGCCCGCGAGGCGGTTTCCCACTTCGCTTGCTCTTGCTGAATGGCCTCAGCCATTTCGGCCTGGTGCGCCTGCACGGCCTGCACACCCAGATTCGCCAGTTTTTGCGCGTCGTCCTTGGACAAACCCATGTCTTTTGCCAGGGTCTTAAAGTCGCCCAGGGCCTGCGCGTTGAACGTGGTGCCTTCGGGTGCTTGGAGATCGTCATACGAAACAGGATCAGCCGGTTTTCCGTCTGCTGGTTTCCCATCCTCGGGCGCCTGGTCTGCAGGCACTGCGGGGCTCGCCGGTTGTCCGTCCGTTGGCTGACCGCCCAGCAAGGTGCCGTCTGCAGCAGGTGCAGCAGGTGCAGCAGGTGCAGCAGGTGCAGCAGGTGCAGCAGGTGCAGCAGGTGCAGCAGGTGCCACTGCGGGCGCACCGCTTGGCTGGTTATCGGTCGGTGTTGCGTCGGTCGGCGTTTCGTTGCTCATGTCGTTCTCTCGCTTCCTTGTGCTCTCGGAGCATGTCGGTATAACGGTGCTGGCACGCGTCCATGATCTGGTCGGTGAGAATCAGCCCTATGTTTCTGGCCCCCTCATTGAAGGCCGTGATGGCTGCGTTCTCGTTGAAACTGGATCGGTAAACGCCTGACAGCCCAAGAAGTCGCCACATAAACCTGCGGCCCTCCTTGCTTCCCATAACCACACAGAGATCGCTGCGCTCCATCCCCTTCGAAAGTCGCTCCTCTTCGGCCTTATCAGCCTCAGCGCGTGCCTGCCCGACGAGATCAAGAGGGTCGTACTCGGTAGTCATTGGTCGATACAATAAGCGGGTCTTTGGGGATCAAGGCCACGGGGTGGCTATGACATGTTCGAATTGGGGTACATGCTGCGCGGGTCGGTGTCCCGGCGCCCTGGCAGCAGTTCCATTTCGGTGATCTGCAGATCGGCCCCGGCGCGGGTGTCCCCGTCATGTTCCTTCTCGCTGCGCACGCTGGTCACCTCGACCGTGGCCATGAGCACCATGGTCGTGCCCACTTCAGGCGGGGCGGTGTCCAGGCCCAGGCGCTTCATGGATTCGTTATCGAGGCTGACAGTCAGCCCCCACGGGTACATCGGCGCGTCCCCTGAGGGGACGGGCGAGTTATAGGCCTGCGCGGCTTGGGCGCTGAGCTTCATAGAAACCATCGGCATTGCGTTCTCCTATTGCGGCATCGGGGCGTTGTACCCCTGCAGCTTTTCCATGATCGAGGTCAGCGCGTTATTGCCTGACAGATCGGCCTGCGACAAGTCTTTTGCCGCGCCTGCCATCGGTGGGATGGCGGCAGCCTGCGCCTGCGCCTTGGCGGCCTGGGCTCGCTGGTCGCGGATTTGAGCCACATCCTTGTCGGAGCGCATCACCGTGGGGTCTACGCCCAGCATTTCGGCGTAGTGATCGACCACCTTGTCGGAGTCAATCTTGTCCAGCACTGACGGGTCGGCGCTGGCCAGCTGCCCCACAGTTCCCAGCAGACGATCCAGACTGCCCAGCCCAATCATTTTCTGGGCCTGAGCCAGGATCGAAATGAATTCCACCTTCAGCTCCACGTCCCGCAGTTCACGCGGGGGCGGGGGCAGGATGCCGGTGGCGACCATGCGGGCAAACGTCAGGTCAATCTGCGGGGCCAGCAGCTCGTTGTGCATGCGCTCGAGCACAGGCCCGAGCATGAGCAGCTTTTCCTCGTGCCGTTCAGCAATCTCGGTGGCCGTGGCGGGGGTGCGCCGATTGTCCTGCGAAATCATCAGGAACAGATCGACGTAGAAATTGCGGTTGATGCGCCCGCGCACGTCCTGAATGTCCTCGAGCAGGCCGGACAGATCAAGGCGCGACTCAAACAGCGGCTCAGCGCGTGATGCATTCTGGCCCATGGGGATGTAGGACACGCCTCCGGGCAGCATGGAGATTTGCGAATTCTTGCGATCCGCTGGCACCTGAATCGGGGGCTTGGTCTGGAAGTCGATAGCCTGGCCCTTGCGCAGTTGCTCCTGCTGCAGTTGCTGGATGTCGCCCAGCGCCCGGAACGAGGGCCCGTTGCCGTAAATATCACCGCCTCGGATGTTCCACCGAGGGGCCAGCGCCGGGAAACGCGAATAACCCGATTCCCGCAGGAATACCTCATCGCCATTGGCCCGGCCCGGCTCCATGTACCAGGAGCCAAAGCGCATGTTCTTCGAGTCCTGCTTGGTCATGTCCCGGTCGGTGCGCGGCCCAATGAAATGCACCACGGTGATCCACTGATCCAGGCTCTTGTGCGTGTCCCAGGCGTGTTTGATCGTGGCCGACACCCGTGACCAGTCAAAGCTGCCGTCCGGCTGCAGGACGAACTTCTCAACCACCTGCAGCAAGGTCATTTGGAACTCGCGCACCAGCGTGTTCACGCGGCCCTTGTCATCCGTCGCCAGCGCGTACTCGCCAGCCGTGAGCACTTGGTGACGGATCACGTCATCGAAGTCCGGCTCGATGATGGTGGCCGAGGTGGCGAAGGCCCCCAGCTCTTCGTACATCGTGTGCAGCGCGTTGTAGGTGTTGCCCTTCGCGTATATATCGCGCATGAGCTTTGCCACCTGGTCAAGCCACAGGCGCACCGGCTGGTAATCCATCAGTTCGCGGTCTGGGGTGGCCAGTTGGAACCACGGCCTAGCCGGGCTGGTCATGCCCGACATGAGGCCTGCGCTCATGATGTCCAAGGCCCAGGTGGCCGTGGAATCAAAAATTGAATTGAAAGGCCGATCCCCCTTGTTACGATCGCTCGCAAAGTACCGGCCCGCGTAGGGCAGCAGCACGTCAGTGATGTCGCGGTAGCGCTTGATCCATGTGGATCGCTCCTGCCACATAGCGCTTTTTCGCGCCATCAGGCGCTGCTTCATGGGGGTATCGGGGAAGGCCATTTAGCCACCCAGCAACGTGTTTTTACCCAGGGACGTGTCGCCCTGCTGGACACCCCCGGCGCCGGTCAGCAAGGTGGCTGCGTTGCCTGCGCCCATCGGGCCGCCAGCGGTCGCACCGCCTTGCTGATTGCGTCGCGCTTGCTCATCGGGCGCTTGCGTCTGTTGCGCGGTCGGGGGCGCGGTCGGGGGCGCGGTCGGGGCGGCAGGCAGCGCTGGCATTTTGGGCGCACTGGGCTTGCTGTTGAACATCCCTGACCCGACGGCCACGGCGCCCGCAGCAGCGGCGCCCACGGCCACGGCAGTTCCAATGGATACGGCACCAGACATGGTTATTCTCCTGTGTTGACGACGATGTTTTCGCCAAAGCGCGACATCAAGCGCTCAGGCTCATCGGTAAATTCGGCTTCGGCCTCTTCGACCGTCTTGGCCTGCGTGACGAAGGCCATGGACATCCATGTATCGGCATAGGCCCGGTAGGCCACCCGGCGGCCCTTGCACGCAGCCAGCACCTGGTAGCCCTGCACGCGGTACACGTCGCCGTCGCCCACCACCACGGCCGCATCCCCGCACACCGTGAGGGTGGTAGGGATTTTCACGAGCGTGGACGTGAGCACATGCCCGGCGGGCAGGCACATGGTGCGGGTGTAGATGCCACCGTGCAGGACGTGATGGGTCAAGATGCGCGGCTGCGGCTGCTCGAGGCACCGAGCTTCCAGGGCATCAACCAGCGCCCGGGCGTGTTCAGTGGATGCGGGCAGGGCCTGGCCCAGGATGGCAAGCTCAGTCATGCGCCGCCTCCTGAAAGGCCCGGAAGAAAACGGTGTTGCTGTGCCGGTAGGCAGACGAGGCCTGCATCATCCGCTCGAGCTTGCCGCCAGCCGGTGCGCTCAAGAACATGCCCGCCGCGCCCAGACTCTGCGCATGGTTCTCTGCCGCACGCAACAGACGCAGGCCTGCGCCGCCGGTGCGGTGCGCTGCGGCCACGAAGTAGCTTTCGGCCACGGCCAGCACGACGCCATAGTGCGGATTCTGGTGGGCCAGCATCACGAGGAAGCCGACGATCTCCCCATCCTGAAACGCGGCCAGCGTGTGCATGCAGCCGCTGGCGTGCAATGCGCGGTACAGCGCCATGTCCGGCCGGGGGGCGGGTAGCCCTTCCGTGCTGGACTCGGCAGCGTACTCAGCAAACAGCGCCGGGTAGTTCGCACAGGCTAGAAACTCGTCGGGGGTGACGAGACGCACTTCAGTCACGGGGCAACTCCTACATGGTTTCGTAGGGATTGTGCTCAACTGGTGCGCTCTCAAGGCCACGGGTCGAAACTGCGGCGTAGGGATCGTGCCCTCGCACGCTTGCCGCAGTGGGCGCCGAGGCGCGTTGCCGACGCGACACAGGGAAGGCGAAAGACAGAGCCAGCGCATCGGCCCGGTTGGGTGATGGCAGGTTGCGCCGCTTCATGTCTTTCTTTGCCTCGAGCTGGATTGCACCGTCGGCACGCGGCACCGTCTGCGGGGCGATCAGATCGGCGTACAGCACCTTGTCATTCGGGATGGCGCCCCCGGCCTTGAGCCAGTTGCGCATTTCGCGCCACATGTAGGCCCGCAGGTTCAGGCACCCAGGGTCTGGGCTGGAACTGCCAAAGTCAGCCAGCAGCCAATCGCGGCCCATGGTCTGCCCGGCGCTGTAGATGCCCGTGCCATAGCCGAAGTCGATGATGACGGCATCGGCGTCGTGCTCATCCTCGAGCACAGCCAGCAGGTTCGCAATCTGCACGTCGTTGTCGTTTTTCGGGATGACGCGCAGCACTTCGAACCGCAGCCCCTGGCGCAGCCCGATGACGAGCTCGTCATCACCTTCCCAGGCAGGGTCACACGTCAGAATCCGGGGTGCGAACCAGTACTGATCTTGGCGCAGGTGGCGGCCGAAGGCGGCGTCCACGTCTGCCACGCTGATGAACTGCTTGGCCGACATGGACGGGAACATGCCGCGCACGCGCACCTTCACGAAGTCGGAATTCTCGCCGTAGTCCTGTACCCACTCTGCAATTGTGGTCTTGTTGCTGATCTGCACTTCGCGGCTGTCGATCTGACGCCGCCCCCAGCGGTGACGCTGCGCATGGAAGCAGTCGTAGAACTTGCCGCTGTTTTGCGTCGGGTTGCCAAAGGCGAAGAACATTGGTTCGCCATCAGTCAGGCCGCCCTCAGCCACTTCCCAGATCGTGTCAGGCACGCCTGAGGCCTCATCGAAAATGTAGAACGAGGTGGAGTTTGCCGCGTGCTGCCCGGCGAAGGCTTCGCTGTTTTCCTCGCGGCAGGTCTGCGCCGTGCAGAACCACCCTTCGGGGCTTTCCTTGTGCGACATGCGCATAGACCCCCGGCCGGTACTGACATCGAACCAGTGGCCGGTGATGCACTTCTTTGTCCACTTCGCAATTTCGGCCCAGGTTTTAGCCTCGAGCTGCGGGGCCGTGGTGGCCGTGACGGTGCCCTTGGCATAGGGCCGGGTGCTCATGAGCCAATCCACAAGCCACGCCGTGATGGCCGACTTGCCGATACCGTGACCACTGGCCACCGCTTCGCGGATGGGCTGGACGGCCTGCACACCGTTGAAGCCATTGGCCCGCACCTGTTCGCCCACGCGGTCTAGCAGCTCGCAGGCCCACTTGTCGGGGCCGTATTCGCAGTTGTAGATGAACGACCAGGGCTCAGGCAGTTTGCAGACCTGCAGGGCGGGGTCCGTATCCCACTCGTAGGCAAAGAGCACGAACCCGAGCGGGTCAGCGTAGAAACGCGCTACCTCATCGGCCAGCGCAATGTCCTGTTCACTTGTCGCCATCGGTGGCGCCTACACGCCCCCGGGCACGCGCCAGGCGCTCAGCAATGCTGATGTCCAGCGAACCCGAGTGCTCCACCCGATCTTTGAACTTGTCGGGCCGGTTGCCCTTGAGCAGCACTTCCATGAGCTTGTCGCTGTACCGGCGTACAGCGCCGACGCGTTCACCCTTGTAGTACACCGGTTCGTCCACGCCTTCGACAGCACGGCGCCGTGCCTCAGATTCCAGCGTGTCGGTGGCGTCTTCCAGCGCCTGGTCGTAGGCCGCTGCGAATTCGGGATCATCCTTGCGCCAGCGCAACACGGTTGAGCGGTGCAGGTCAACGATAGCCAGTGCCTGGCCGACTACACCGCAGGAGGCGAGTGCAGCAAGGAAGGCCTTTTGGCGTACAGGCTTGCGGTGGGTATCTGGGTCTGACATGCATGGATTGTCGGCCCGCTGCACACGATCAAGGCCACGGGGTCTGGCACCGGCGTTTGCCGCTGGCGATCTTGTAGACGTGCGACTTGCTGATCTCGAACCGCTCAGCCAGGCAGCGATAGGACAGGCCAGCCGCCGTGAGCGCTGCATCCGTCTCGGCCTGGGGCCTGCCCCGTGCTTGCAGGCGGCCCAGCAGCGACTCGCGCTCATCCAGTAGCGACATGAGCAAAGCCACGTCCCGGTCGGCCATCACCGCCCTGGGGTGGTCTTCCCCGATGCGGCGCCCCGAACTGTTGGTTTTCATCCGCTTAGCTCCTCGTGCATAGGAAAGACGTAATTTGTTGCACGTTCGCGTAAATCCAACCCGACCATGGCTTTCCCCTCTCCAATCTGCAATTTTTTGCGTGTTCATCCCATCATTTCCTATCTGCAATTTTTTGCATGTTCCGGTGTTTGGGACGCATGGACACCTAGGACAGCAAAAACTCTTATATATACCCAGCCAGCCACACACTAACGGATGTGCGTAATAGTCACTTTTTTATGTGTCCCATGTGTCCCATGTGTCCAAAGCCTTTATTCATGCGCGTTTTGAAAGGACACTTAGTTTTCATTTGTGTCCTTCATGTGTCTCAAGGCACCACCCGCGACCCTCGATGTTCTTTCTGCGATCATCTTTTCGCCATCCAAGCGCCCGCATCGCCCGCGCCAGCCGTTTCGACGTGCGCGTATCCGTGCGGTCGTGCGCAATAAAAAGCGCATTCGCAAAAATTTGCATGGTCGTGACGAAACCACGATCAAGGGGCCTTTCATCTGTCAGCGCGTCAGGAGTCTGCAAAAATTTGCGTATTGGGTCTTCCCACTCGTCGGAAACCATGTGCGCCGCGTGCGCCTCATCCGCCAGCGCTTCGGCCTGCTCGTACTGCACACCGCCCGATTTGAATAGGACAGCACCCTCAGCCCACAACTGGGCGCAGTCGGCCCGGATCGCATCGGTGTCGGCCAGCCCGACCGTCAGCGGCAACCACCGTCGATTGCCTGTGTCGTCGTCCAAAAACTCTTCTTCATTAGTGGTGCCCACAAACAGACACCGACGTGGGTACTTGGTTTCGAACTCCTGATATTTCGCCACCCAGGCATTGCTGCCCTCGGTGATGAACGCCTTGATGCTCTCAAGCTCCCTGGTGCGCAGGCCGCGCAGCTCAGGCAGTTCGATGACCGTCTTGCCGCGCATCTGCCGCGACAGGTCTGCATCCTTGCCCGAGAGCGACAGGGCGCCATGCCACTCAGGACTCAGGGCCATGGCCTCGACCGCGCTACTCTTGCGCAGGCCCTGCAGGCCCACCAGGATCGGTACCATGTCGGCCTTGCACCCGGGGTTGAGCACACGGCCCGCCATCGCCGTCCATGTGTACAGGCCGCAAGCTCGTGTGTAGGGTGTGTCATCAGCCTTGAGATAGTGGGAGTAGAAGGCCTCGATGCGCGGCACTCCGTCCCACTGCAGGCCTGCCAGCACTTCCAGAGCGCTGTCGAAGGTCTGCTCGTCGGCCACCAGACGCACGCACGCCCGCAGCAGCTCGAACGGGATGGGTTCAATGTGGGCGCTCTCGAGGGCCAGCTTCAGCCGGGTATAGTCGGCATCCTTGAACGGTTGCCACTCGCCTTCAGGCGTGCGCCGCAGGATTTCGTCGCGGAACACGTCGAAGCGCACCTCGAAACCCGAGACATGCGCCAGGCGCAGGGCCGCGACGACGTTCTCAGCCGTGGCGAGAAACCAGCCCGCCCATTGCCCTTTGCCAATCTTGCGCCGCAGGCCTAGGTCGGCCAGGGAATCGACTGGGCGCTCAGGGTGGCCGTCACCGCCTGACTCCACGACAGCGAAATCCCCCGTTGCATCCGGCGTGTACCCCACGGCTTCGAAGAACTCGCCGTCGTTGCGGTTCTCGCAGTGCCCATGCAGGCAGCGAAAATGGCCCCGATCGTACCCGTTTGTCCCTGCCTGAAACCAGACGGTAGACCCATCCCCGACTTCGCCCTGGGTGTGATCCGCTTCCCATGGGCATGTAATGAGCAGAGCGCCGTCTCGATCCTCACCGAGTACCTGGCCCTGCTCGAGCAGGAAGTCAGCTACGGGATCGGGCAAGGCGACGTGATCCCCGCGCTTGCGCGGGTTGATGGTGCCTGGCACGCCATCAGTCGGTTCAATGGCAAAGCGTGCAGCCAGCGCCGCCCACAGCGCCGTGAACGTGGCTTCTGAGATTTCCGGTATCTGACCGGGCAGGCCCGCCACGTCGCCCGTGCGCCACTGGTAGCGGGCGCCCGAAGGGTGGGTACCGCAGGCAATGAACTGCTGGCCGTTGGCCAGGAATTCCACCATACCACCGGCCACGATGATCTTGCCCTTGGCCATGGTGCCTGCCACCTGCAGGGCCAGCAGGCACTTGCCTGAGTTTTCCCGGTACCGGCAAGGCAGCGGCGCGTCCAGGCCGTCATCGCTCACCAGGGCCTGCGCCGCCAGCCAGTCGTGCACGAAGGCGACGATGGCCTGCGCCTGCGCAGGATCGGGCACGTCGATATCCAAGGCCCGCACCAGGCGCGTCTGCACACAAATGCCGTAGTCCGGTTCCTTGGCCCAGCGTTCGAGCTCCCGAGAGGTGGCCTGATGTTCTGACCAGGCGGGGATGCCCGCCACCTGGCGCGATCCGTTGTAGCGGCTGGGCGTCTTGCCCAGAGCCTTCATTTTCGACTGCGGGGATACCACCGCGTCGGGGTTTGACACCACAGGCAGCAAGTCGGAGGCAAGCCCCAGCACGCAATCGAGGTGCACCCAGTCATCGTGGGCTGCGCCGTAACTCATGCGTCACCTGTCTCGTGCTTGTATTCCGGCCAAATCAGATGCCAGTCATCCGGGCGCAGATCGGCCCGGGTGACAAGCCCTTGAGTGGCCTGTTCGATGGGAAGGCATCGGGCTATGGGCACCCGTTTTACCCCGCGCTGCCACTCTGAAATGGTCGGCGGCTTGACGGATAGCGCTTTAGCGAGCAAGGCGGCCCGCCCCCGTTCCTGACTTAGGTAAGTGTGTAGTTTCATAGCCGCAATAGTAGCTATTAGCTACCTTAAAAGTCAAGGAGGTGTATTACTCTTCAATTGGTAGCCGATAGCTAACATTTGGAGATACAAAAATGAACCCGAGAGAAGTGCGCCGACAGAACCTCATCTACGCCGTGAAAATAGCAGGCGGGCACAAAGAACTTGCGGCCCGCGTAGGGTGCAACGCCAAGTATGTTGAACAGGTAATGCGAGGCTTTCAAGGCCCGAAGGACAAGCAACCGAGAAGCCTAGGCGACGACCTGGCTGAGCGGATAGCAAGGGTTATCCTTGACAGGCCCGCTGCATGGATGTACCAGGAACACCCAGAATTGTGGGACGAAAGCGGCGAGCTACAAGCAGTTGAAACGGCAAGTCCGGCGTGGCCGTTCACTGTGCCCTACGCTGACTATGAGGCCCTGTCCGAAGAGAGCAAGGCAGAATTAAACCGAGCGGTTACCTTTTTTATCAGAGGTGCGCTACCGGTTAAAAGCGGAAAGGTTGCCTAGAGAACGACACTTAAAACTCGTTTGGGTTAATAATAAAAAGACAGTACTGTGATCTTAGGAGAGGGAGCATGAAATACATTGCCGTTATTGCGAATATCGCGCTTCTCGTTTTTGTGGCCTACGGCACGGCCCAGCACGGCGCACCGAACAGTACCGAGGATCAGGTGCTGGTGACGCTATTGCTGGTGGTACCCCTGCTGAACCTGCTTGCCTTGTGGCGTGTGGTGCCCGCACCGGAGATAATCCGGCTGTTTCTCAAACGCAAGGCGCTCGAAGAACAACAGAAAATCGACGCACTCAGCCGGAGCTGATATGCGATCCAAAATTACAGCCCTTATTCTCAGTGCTGCGTTATCCGGATGCGCAGTGACCGTTCCAGTTGTCGGAAACTTTGCAGGACAAAGCACCGATGACTTTATGGGGTCGGCCACTGCAGGCGTCGGTGATGGCACGATGCAGATAATGAGCCAACAAGGCGTCTCGTGTACGGGCACTCTGCACCGGCCGTCCACGGTATCCGGTACCGGCACTCTGAAATGCGACGACGGCCGCACCGGCACCTTTGTATTCACCAAGAGCAATTACAACGGGGGCACCGGCTTCGGCAAGCTGTCTGATGGCACGAAGGTGCGCTTCAGCTTTGGTACCGACGTGCACCGCGCCACTACCAGGTGTGACCAGAACGGCAGCTCAACCACCTGCACCCAGTACTAGCGACACCTGTCTACAGCACCCTGCCCGCCAAGTGGCGGGCTTTCTTTTGCCCACTCCAAACGTGTAAAACATTGTAAAAAAGCTACTAGCTACTTGCCTTGTAGGTAGCTAGTAGCTACCATTTGCTCCGTAGTAATCAATACCAACCATACTTTCGGAGCGAACCATGGCAGGCGTACAAACGTCGTTCTCATTGCACATGGCCGATGTCAAAGCTGCTGCGCTCGCAGCAGGGCGCAAGGACATCCGGCACTACATCAACACGCTGACCCTTGATTTTCAAAAGGATGGCTTGTACCTGGTCGGCACCGATGGACACCGCATTCACGTCAATCGTGTGCAGCCGGTGTGGGCTGATCCGATAACGGACCCGCTGACCGACCGCGTTGTGATGGTGTCCATTGATCTGATCGACCGGCTCAAGTATTCGAAGACGGCAGACCTTTGCACCTGGCAGATCGTTGAACTGGAATCCAAATCTGCGATTCCGACCTACCAAGTGTCGATCCAGCACGCGGGCGTCACGGTGCAAGGCGTCACCAGTGGCGAAAGCCGTGAGTTGCCCTGGCGCCGTGTCATCCCCGCCAGCAACACACTGGCCATCGGCAATCCGGGCTGCACGTTGCCCGCTGACCAGATGAAGGACGCCGTAGAAGCGTTGAAACTCATCACGGGCGACCGCGACCCGAGTTTCGCCGTGATGTACAGCGACGAGAAAAGCGCAAGTCCAACAAGTCCAAGCTGCGGCGCAGCTGTGGTGGGTGTCACCTACGCCACGGAAACCACCAAGGAAAAAAGCAAGACCAAGCCGGTGAATCTGGATTTCATGGCCTACATCATGGCCCGCCGTGTCAGGTTGGATGACGGCTTCGCAGTCCCCGGCTGGGCAGCGTAGGGAGCGACGACATGACCACCTACCTCGTCAAAGTGCGCACGCCCCAGGCCTTTCACCAGTTCGTCGTGCCCAACACCACCCGCGACCAGGCGCACGCCCAGGCCGTGGCCTGCCTGCAGCGCAGCGACTGCGCCGCCCCGTGCTCCATCGTCATCCGGCCGATTCGTTAAGGGGATCAGCATGAACCTGCGCACCTTATCCGATAGCGAGTTCCTGCGCTATGCCAACAATCAGCTGGACGAATTCACCACCAGCGAAATCGAGCGTGAACTGCTGCGCCGCTTGGAAGACACCGACACCGAGCTGTTCGAGGTTGCCAACGAGTCCGAGCTTACCGCAAGCGATCTGTCCCGCCTGGTCGAAGCGCTGGAAGACTTCACCGTCAGCGAAGTCACCGAAATGCTGGGCGTCCTGCTCGAGGCCAGCATCGGCGTGAAACACCTCACCAGCATCGTGCGCCTGCTCGAGCACGCAGGAATCACCGAGCCTGACGAGTGCAAAACCATGCTCGAGCTGGCTGACAAATTCCGAAAGATTGCCAACGACGCCGGGGACATTTTCACCCGGCTTCACACCCTCACTGAAGAGACCCAAGGAGAATAACCATGTCGCTTGAACAAGCCATTGCTGAAAACACAACCGCTCTGCGCGAACTGCTGGCGGCTCTGCAGTCTGGCACCCTGACCACACAGGGCACGACTGAAAAAAAGTCCCAGACTACCCATGCCGAGAAACCGGCGCAGCCTGCCAATACCGAGCGTACTGCGCCGGGGGCGGAGGCCGGTGCGTCCGAGTCCAAGCCCGCCAATACGAGGCGATCGTCCAAAAACTCGCAGCCCGTCGCTGACAAGGGCGCCGACCAGCCCGCAGCTGGTGAAGTCAGCCGCGACCAGGTGGCGGAGGCCATCAAGGCTCTGGCGGTGCAAGACCGCAGTCGCCTGATCGAAGTACTGGCTGGCCACGGCGCCAAGCACCTGAACGATGTCGCCGCCGAGGACTATGCCGCGCTGCTGGCCGACCTGCACGCCGCGCAGGAAGAGGTGGCGGCATGACCAAGCCCACCGTCAAAACGTCGCTGGTGCTGCGCGTATGCCGTGCCAACCACACCAGCCGCCACAACTTCGCATGGCCCCAGGCCGTGGGCGAAGAGGTTGTTGCGCCTGACTGGAACGGCAACAAGAGTTGTGGCAACGGCCTGCACGGCTGGCTGTATGGCCAGGGCGATCACAGTTGCGTCGATTACTGGGAAGACCAGGACGCGAAATGGTACGTCCTCGAGGTGCCCAGTGACAGCATTGTCATGCTGGGCGGCAAGTGCAAATTTCCGCGTGCCACGGTGCGCTTCATCGGTGCCAAGTCCGAGGCAGCGGCATACATCATTGAGCACGAGCCTCAGGCCCGTGAGGTTGCCGTTATTGGCGCGTGCCTGAAGGTAGACGACAAGGGCAGCGTATCGGTCGGTGGACTCGGCACGGCCACCGCCGGGAATTACGGCACGGCCACCGCCGGGAATTACGGCACGGCCACCGCCGGGAATTACGGCACGGCCACCGCCGGGGAATCCGGCACGGCCACCGCCGGGAATTACGGCAC
>NZ_JBELOK010000005.1:31231-178828 GCF_040276085.1 Castellaniella sp. FW104-7C03 | reverse complement strand
CCGCCGGGAATTACGGCACGGCCACCGCCGGGGAATCCGGCACGGCCACCGCCGGGAATTACGGCACGGCCACCGCCGGGTATCGCGGCGAAATCCAAATCAAGTGGTACGACGAAAAAGCAGAGCGTTATCGCACAGTCGTTGGCTACGTGGGTGAGGATGGCATCAAGCCGGACACGACGTACCAGCTCGACGCCCGCCACAAGCTCGTGGAGGTGTCCGAATGAGCCACGCACAACTTTCCCCATCCAGCGCTCACCGCTGGCTGCACTGCCCGGGCAGCGTGGCGCTGGAAGCTGCCTACCCGGACACATCCAGCAAATTCGCTGATGAAGGCACGGCGGCCCACTTCCTGGCGTCCGAATGCCTGACGCAAGGTGTGGACGCCCAGCACTTTCTGGGCCAGACAATCATCATACCCTCGTGGACAGGCGAGGCCGAATGGGAAGGGGTGAATCCCGCCACCCCGCCCTTGGATCTGGATGCGGTACCCGATATCGCTGCCTTCATGGTGGACGACGACATGGCCGGGTACATCCAGACCTATCTGGACTACGTGCGTGCAATCGGCGGTGAGTTGCTGGTGGAGCAGCGCCTGTCTATTACCTGCATCACCGGAGAGCCCGACGCCTTCGGCACGTCCGACTCGGTGGTGCTTGCGGGCGACGAGCTCGTGGTTGTTGATCTGAAGTATGGCCGGGGCGTCCGAGTAATGGCGCAGCAAAATCCCCAGTTGGGCATTTACGGCGCCGCCGCCCTGGCCGAGCATGAATTCACCAACGACTTCAAGCGCGTGCGCATGGTCATCGTCCAGCCCCGGCTGAACCACATAGACGAGTGGGTGTTGCCGCTGGAAGCCCCTGGTGGGGCCCCCGATGGCGAGAGCATGCAGACCTGGGCGTCGAATACGAAAGTGCTGGCAAGACATGCCCTCAAGTACATCGGCGTGCCCAGGGAGCAAGTGGCCCTGTCCGACCTGCGCCCGGATAACGACGCCTGCCGGTTCTGCAAGGCGAAAGCTGACTGCCCGGCTCTGGCGGCCAAGATCGAGGCCGATGTGGGCGCTGACTTCGAGGTGCTGGCTGCGCACAGCGAGACGCCTGAACAGGCCAAGCAGACCGTGAAGGAGCTCGTGGGCGCCATTGCTCCTGAAGATCTGGGTAAGCGCATGGCCGCAGTCGATTTGATCGAGGGCTGGTGCAAAGCGATTCGCGCCCGCGTCGAATCCGAACTGCTGGCTGGGGGCTCTGTTGCGGGCTTCAAGCTGGTGCAAGGGCGCAAGGGCGCAAGGGCCTGGACGAACACGGCCGAGGCTGAAACGCTGCTCAAGGGCTTTCGGTTGAAGGTTGAAGAAATGTACGACCTGAAGCTCATTTCCCCCACCACCGCTGAGAAGCTGCACAAGGCCGGGAACATCGGCCCACGTCAATGGCCCCGTGTGCTGGAAATCATCACGCAACCCGACGGATCGCCCAGCGTGGCCCCCGAGTCCGACAAGCGCCCAGCCTTAGTGGTTGAAGCCAGTGCTGACTTCGAGAACCTGGCCGAGACAGCGCCCGCCGGTGAGGAGTTCGTATGACAACAACACGCCGCAAGGTGATCAATGCGGCCCCGCTCCCTGTCATTGGCCCCGAGTGGCAGCACGAGCTGCTGCCGCAAAGCGCCCAAGACCAGCTCAAAGATGCGGCCGCAGTCGATCTGCCCACGCTGCCAGGCGAGTCCTTGCAACGATCTATAGCCCTGAACGATACCGCAAAGCGCATCCGGTTGCGGTACCCCAATCTTTTCCGCCCGGATGCCGAACCAATCTACCCCCGTAACTAGGAGCAACACCATGCAAATCAAACTGACGACTGTACGCCTGGCCTTCCCCGCTTTGTTCGAAGCCAAAACGGTCAATGGCGAAGGCAAGCCCGCCTTCTCGGGCAGCTTTCTGATTGACCCGAAAGACCCCCAGATCAAGACGCTGAACGCTGCCATCGACGCAGTGGCCAAAGAGAAGTGGGGCGCCAAGGCCGACGCCGTACTTAAGCAGATGCGTGCCCAGGACAAGGTATGCCTGCACGACGGTGATCTCAAGGAGCAATACGACGGCTTTGCTGATCACTTCTATGTGTCGGCCCGGTCGGCCACGCGCCCGACGGTACTGGATCGGGACAAATCCCCGCTGGTTGAAGCCGATGGCAAGCCTTACGCCGGGTGCTATGTGAACGTCTCGCTCGATATTTGGGCGCAAGACAACAACTATGGCAAACGCGTAAACGCAAGCCTGCGCGGTGTGCAGTTTGCCAAGGACGGCGATGCCTTCGCCGGGGGTGGTGCTGCCAGCGAAGACGAATTTGACGACCTCAGCGAGGGCGCCAACGCCGAAAGCGAGTTCGCCTAAACGATCTGCCAAAGCGGGAAGTCCTGATATCCGAAGGCCGCGTCTAGCCCACGCGGTGCACAGGTCTGGATCGCTAACCCCGCCGTCCCCGCGCACTGAAGGAAGCGGCGGGCTGTGCGCAAACCGGGCAGGACTTGGCAACGTATCTCCCCGGCAATCCAGACAACGGGCCTTGTGGCCCGCCCCATAGGAGAAAACAACATGTGGTTCAAGAATTTGAAAATCTACAGGCTGGCGCCGGGCACTATCCTGGCGGCCCTGCAGGCCGGGATGGAGAACTATCAGTTCCACCCGTGCGACAGCCAGCAAGCTGAATCGGTTGGCTGGGTACCGGTACGCCCGGACTGCGATCTGCTGTACACGCTGGGCGGCCAATATCTGCTGCTCATGTGCATCGAAAAGAAGTTGCTGCCCGCCAGTGTCGTGAACGCTGCGGCCGCCGTCCGAGCTGAGAGGATTGAACAGGAGCAAGGGTACCGGCCTGGCCGCAAGCAGATGAAGGAAATCAAGGAGCAAGTCACACTCGATCTGCTGCCCAAGGCCTTCACAGTGCACCAGTTCGTTCCTGCCTGGATCGACGCCGTGAATCGGTGGGCGGTGGTGGACGCCTCATCAGATGCGAAATCGGACGTGCTGCTTGGCCTGCTGGCCAAGACCATCAGCCCGTTCCCACTGGTGCCTTTCCACGTTGAGGTGGCGCCAGCCCGTGCAATGACCGAATGGCTGGTCGATGACGACGAGCCTGCGGGCTTCAGTGTGGATCAGGACGCCGAGCTGCAAAACCCGGGCGAATCCCGGGCGACCGTGCGCTACAGCAATCAGACCCTGGCCGCGCAGGAAGCCCTGCAGCGTGTGCACGAGGGTAAGCAGTGCACCCGGCTGGCGATGACCTGGAACGACCGCATTTCATTCGTGCTGACCGACAGCCTGGACGTGCGCCGCGTGAAGCCACTGGACGTGCTGCGGGAAAAGTCCGATGCCCAGAACGAAGCCGAGCAGTTCGATTCGGATTTCGCCCTGATGACGGGCGAGCTGGCCCGGCTGTTGGACGATCTGGGCGAGGCCTTGGGCGGTGAGAAAACCGGCGCTGAAAGCGAGTTCGCGTAAGCCTTTAACCGCCCTGGGTACGACACCCAGGGCTTTTTGGTGGGGCGTAGCCACTAGCCCAGTTCCGTGAAGCCGGAGCCACCGGAGACCCGACAAGGCCGGGTAGGTGCATGACAGCAACAGGGCGGATGTGCCGGTTCGATTCCAGCCCGCGCTGCGCTCCACCAAAAAGTACATGAACAAAAGGATATTGACATGGATAGCATAACGATCAAAAACCAGCAAGAGGCACAAACAGGTTGGGCGTGGCGCACTCGGCACGGTGAGCGTGTCCAACCGTGCGACATGGAAACCCGCCACCTGTTCTTTACCCTGCGGATGATTTGGCACAACACCATGCCCCGCGATGCGTGGATTATGGACGCCCCCAGGCTGTACACGTTCGGCCCCAGCTACACCGATGAGTACATGCTGGAAGGGATTAAGCATTTGACCATCGAGCTGGTCACCCGCAAGGATATGTCAAAAGCCTGGGCTGATGAGTTGCGTTTGATGGTGGGCTATTTCAGCGACAGGGCCTATGCGCCTACGCAGGTTACGGCATGACCAAGCTCTGGGCCGACCTCGAAACATTCAGCGCGGTGCCAATCACATATGGCACCCACGCCTATGCAGAGGGCGCGGAAATCATGCTCTTTGCCTGGGCGCTAGATGACGGCCTGGTACAGGTCGTGGATGAAGCCAACGGAGAGCCGCGTCCCCGCATCCTAACCGAGGCGATCCAAGACCCCAGCGTCACCGTGGTGGCGCACAACAGCCACTTCGACCGCACCGTGCTGCGCCACACCGGCACGGAAATCGAGCTGGCACGGTGGTACGACACGATGGTGCAAGCCCTGGCTCATGGCCTGCCGGGCGCCCTGGGGGCGCTGTGCGAAATCCTGGGCGTCGATCAGGACAAGGCCAAAGACAAGGCGGGCAAGGCCCTCATCCAATTGTTCTGCAAGCCGCGCCCTGTCAGCAGCAAGCTGCGCCGAGCCACCAGCAAAACGCACCCGGTAGAGTGGGCGCGGTTCGTGTCCTATGCAGGGTTGGACATCGAGGCCATGCGGGCGGTGCACGCGAAGCTGCCCGAGTGGAACTACCGGGGTGACGAGCTGGACTTGTGGCGCTTGGATCAGCGGATCAACGACCGAGGCT
Source organism: Castellaniella sp. FW104-7C03 (assembly GCF_040276085.1). Classification (NCBI taxonomy): domain Bacteria; kingdom Pseudomonadati; phylum Pseudomonadota; class Betaproteobacteria; order Burkholderiales; family Alcaligenaceae; genus Castellaniella; species Castellaniella sp. FW104-7C03. The sequence continues at coordinate 174,195 of NZ_JBELOK010000005.1, read as the reverse complement.
TTGCCGTAGACCTGGCCCTGGCCGAAGGTGCCATGGCGGCAGTCAAGCGTGAGAAGGTGGTGCTGGCGTCCCGCACTCAGGAAATCACCAACTACAGCACCGTAGGCGGCCTAGAGTCCACGACCCAGCGCGACCGCATGCTGGCCTATCTGCTGGCCGAGTACGGGGTGGAACTCCCCGACCTCACGAAGGCTACGCTCGAACGGCGCATGAACGATCCGGATTTGCCCATCGAGCTGCGCGACCTGCTGGCCATCCGGCTGCAGGCGAGCACCACCAGCGCCAGCAAGTACAAGAAATTCGTGAACGGTGTGAGCAGCGACGGCAGGCTGCGCGGCACCCTGCAATTCGATGGCGCTCAACGCACCGGACGCTGGGCCGGGCGCCTGGTGCAGCCTCACAACCTGCTGCGGCCCACGCTCGAGCAGTCCGTCATAGACGATGGCATCGAGGCGTTGAAAGCCAACTGCGCCGACATTCTGTTCGACAACGTGATGGAGCTGGTCAGCAACGCTGTACGGGCTTGCATCGTGGCCGCCAAAGGCAAGCGCCTGGTGGTGGCCGATCTGTCCAATATCGAGGGGCGCATGCTGGCCTTTCTGGCGGGCGAAGAGTGGAAGCTGCAGGCTTTCCGCGACTTCGACGCCGGTACCGGCCCCGATCTGTACGCCCTGGCCTATGCCAAGGCCTTCGCGGTCACCCCCGAAGAGGTGATGGAGAACAAACACCACGGCGACGGCCTCATGCGCCAGATCGGCAAGGTCATGGAACTGATGCTGGGCTACGAGGGTGGTGTGGGCGCCTATCTGACCGGGGCCGCGACGTATCGGATTGACCTGGCGGCAATGGCTGCAGCGGCCCGCCCCAGTATCCCGGCTGATGTCTGGGAAGAAGCCACCGGTTTTGTTGAGTGGCGCGAATCCCGCAAGCTGGGCCTGCTGGGCCTGTCCCCTGAGATTTTCATGGTGTGCGACTCGCTTAAGCGCCTTTGGCGTCGGGCGCACCCCCGCACGGTGAGCCTCTGGCGCGAGCTGGCCGAGGCCGCAACGATGGCAATTGTGAACCCCGGCAAGGCGGTGCCCTGCAGGAGCCTGAAACTGCGCCGTGACGGCGCCTGGCTGCGCGTGCGCCTGCCGTCCGGCCGGTTCGTCTGCTACCCCTGCCCGCAGCTGGACGATGGCAAGTTGTCCTATATGGGCGTCGATCAGTACAGCCGCAAGTGGGCGCGGATCAAGACCTACGGCGGCAAGCTGGCTGAGAACGTGACGCAGGCCGCCGCCCGCGACGTGCTGGCCTATGGCATGAAGCAAGCCGACGCCGACGGCTTTGGCATCGTACTGACAGTCCACGACGAAATCATTACCGAAGCTCCTGATACCGAGGATTACGACGCGACCCGCCTGGCTGCGTGCATGACCCACGCCCCGGCCTGGGCCGAAGGGTTGCCCCTGGCGGCCGCCGGGTTTGAAGCCTACCACTACAAAAAGGATTGAGCATGCGTGAATCAGACATCGAAAAATACCTCGTCAAGCGTGTCAACGAGCTGGGCGGCGAGGTGCGCAAGGTGAAATGGATTGGCCGCCGGGGCGCCCCCGACCGACTGGTGATGCTACCGCCATACCGTCTGCCATCGCAGCCCCAAAACGGCCGCGTGACGACCCCGGAAATACAACAGGCGATGGCTGCGGTTCTCGAAGGCCGAAAGGCTGCGACAGTTTGGATCGAACTGAAAGCCCCCGGCGGGAAGGCCAAACCGCACCAGGCGCGTGAGCATGAGCGCATGCGGCGCATGGGCCAGTGCGTCGTGGTGGTTGATTCCATGGAAGGTGTAGACGAGGTACTGGCATGAGAATACTCGACCCCTGCTGTGGTAGTCGCATGTTTTGGTTCGACCGCCAACACCCGGACGTGGTGTTTGGAGACATTCGCCGCGAAACGATTGTCGTCACGGACAACTCAAGGGGTAACGCTTCAGGCACGCGCACGCTGCAGATTGATCCTGACACGGTGATGGACTTCAGAGCGCTGCCGCACCCGGACGGCGCATTCAATTTAGTGGCGTTCGACCCCCCGCACTTGGTTCACGCTGGGCCTAAGTCCTGGCTTGCGGCCAAGTACGGCAAGCTGTCAGACAACTGGCGCGACGACCTGCACCAGGGCTTTGCTGAATGTTTTCGCGTGCTGGCCAGCAACGGAGTGCTGGTTTTCAAATGGAATGAAACGCAGATTCGCCTGCAGGACGTGCTGGCGCTGACGCCAGTGCAGCCCCTGTTCGGTAATGCTACAGGCCGCCGGGGGCAGACACACTGGCTGGTTTTCATCAAACCTGTAGAGGTGCCCGCATGAGCGAAATGGGCGACGACTGGAACGAAATTCGGAAGGAGCGCCAAGCCAAGCGGGCGACCAACCGGGATCAGTCAGCGGGTTATCTGGCGCAGCGGGGCATCCACTACACCAGCCACAACGGCGGGGCGCACCTGATCGTGGAAGGGCCAGAGTGCTTTATCGACTTCTGGCCCGGTACCGGCAGGTGGCGCACGCGAGACGGCCATACCGGGTTTGGCGTGCGTAATCTGGTGCTCCACTACTGGGGGCCGCAGCCGTGACTCGACAGGTATTCACCCCGCGCCCGTACCAGACGGCCATCATCGAGCACATTCTGGACACCCCACGCTGTGCCGTGTGGGCGGGCATGGGCATGGGTAAGAGCGTGTCCACGCTGACGGCGCTGGACGCCCTGCAGTTCGTAGACCCACGCCCCGCGTTGGTGTTGGCCCCGAAGCGTGTGGCCGCCAGCACCTGGCCGGACGAAGCTGCGAAATGGGAACACCTGCGCGGCATCGAAGTGTCCCCGATCCTGGGCACCACCCAGCAGCGCCGGGCGGCCTTACGCCGGGACGCCAACGTCTACACCATCAACTATGAAAACGTGCCCTGGCTGGTGGATCATTTGGATGGCAAATGGCCGTTCGGCAAGATCATCCCCGACGAGTCTACCCGGCTCAAGTCCTTTCGCACGCGCCAAGGCGGCCAGCGGGCGCAGGCGCTGGGCCGGGTGGCGCACGTCGGCGCCGAGTGGTTCACCGAGCTGACCGGCACCCCCAGTCCGAACGGCCTGGTGGATCTCTGGGGCCAAGCCTGGTTCCTGGATAAGGGCGTGCGCTTGGGCCGCTCCTTCACTGCTTTCAAAAACCGCTGGTTTCAGTCTATCCAAGTCGGGGCCGACCGCCACGCCGTGCGCCTCGAGCCCCTGCCGTTCGCTCAAACCCAGATCGAGGATGCACTGCGCGACCTATGCCTGTCGCTGGACGCCCGCGATTACTTCGACCTGGACGAACCCATCGTCACAACGATCCGGGTAGAGCTGCCCACTGCCGCTCGAGTGCTGTATCGGGCCATGGAGCGTGAGGCTTTCCTGGCGCTCGAGTGCGGTACCGAGATCGAGGCCTTCAACGCGGCCAGCAAAACCATGAAGTGCCTGCAGCTGGCCAATGGCGCCATCTACAAGGACGAAACGGGCACGGCCTGGGGCGAGGTGCACGACGCAAAGCTGCAGGCGTTGGACTCCATCATCCAAGAGGCGGCGGGCATGCCGGTACTGGTGGCCTATCACTTCAAAAGCGATCTGGCCCGGCTGCTCAAAGCATTCCCCCGGGGGCGCCACCTAGATCAAGACCCCCAGACCATCCGCGACTGGAACGCCGGGAAAATCCCTGTGCTGTTCGCTCACCCCGCGAGCGCCGGGCACGGCCTGAACCTGCAAGACGGCGGCAACATCATCGCCTTTTTCGGGCTGTCCTGGAACCTCGAGGAACGCCTGCAGATCATCGAACGCATTGGCCCCACCCGCCAGGCGCAGGCTGGGCACGACCGCCCGGTATTCATCTACAACATCGTGGCCGCCGACACGATGGACGAATCCGTTCTGGCCCGCGTGGAGTCCAAGCGCGAGGTCATGGACATCCTACTAGAAGCCATGAAAAGGAAAGCGCCATGAGCGAAACCACGACCCCCTACGTCCCCCCGACCAGTGCCAGCGCCCGCCAGGTGGGCGGCTCTCACTACCTCGATCTGGGCATTCAGCCCTGGGCGGCCATGCAGTGCTGGATGAGTACGGAACAGTTCGAGGGTTTCCTGCGCGGCAATGCCATCAAGTACCTGGCCCGCTGCGACGTGAAGGGCGGCCTGCAGGATTTGAAGAAGGCCCGCCACTATCTGGACAAGCTGATCGAGCTGCAGGAGGCACAGTGATCTACCACGACAACTGGGTCGCCCGCGCCACAGCACGCCATGCGGCCCGATACCTGCAGGACGCGCAGGCGTTGACCCTTGGCAATGCAGGGCCGCGTGCAGCCGCCGAAGCCTTCGAGCAGGTGGCCAGCACAGTCACCGTACCCTGCAGGGCTATCGGCGTGGCCCGCCAGGCGCTTCGCAGCGCCCGGTATGACATCGCAGTTGCCATCAAGGAGCTGGAAAAATGAATGACGACAAGGGCCCCTTGCAGTTATCCGAAGGGCTGGCTTGCGACATCCGCGCAGCCATTCACCGATACGATGGCGCCATGCCAGTTGCTACGGCCATCGGCGTGCTGGAAATCGTGAAGGCCGAATTGATGGACAGTTACAGCATCGAGGAAGACGAGGATGATTGATTTTGAAGACCCCGCCGTGCAGGCCGTGCTGGCTGAAGCTGCCCGCCAGGGTGCGGCGCAGGCTATTGGCGACATCACCCTGTACACCAAGGAGCAGGTCTGCCAGATGCTGGGCATTGCATACAACACCCTGCAGCGGCGCATCGCTGAGAAGAAAATCCGCGTGGTGGATGGCCGGGTACCGGGTGAATCGATCCGACGTTACCTATCCGAGCATCCCGGCAATCGTTGAGACAGCCGGGTTGTAATACACCATGGCCATTTTTGGATCCGTCCAGCCCATGATCTTGCAAAGCGTCAGCACATCTACACGCTTTGCCAGCATGGTGGCCGCCGTGTGCCGGGTGTCATGGAACGTGAAGCCTGACAGCCCAGCCCGCTGCCGATGCTTGCGGTACAGCGCATCGAGCGATTGCGGTTTCAGGCCGAACACCAGCCGATCGTCCCACCCGCGCATGGACTCAATATACCGCCGGGCCTTTGACGACAGCGGTACGTTGCGGGCCTTGCCGTTTTTCGTCAGCGGCAAGTGCACGTGTTTGTCGTGCACCCGATCCCAGGTCAGAGCGCATAGCTCCCCGGCCCGCATGCCGGTGGCCAATGCGGTAAGCATGCACGCGGCCACGGCCTGATTGACCATCCTACACTGGCCGCCCGGCGCGTAGCTCATCATGCGCAGCATTGCCCGGATTTCCCACCAGTAAATGGTTCGCTCCCGGTGGGGTGGCGCTTGTGGTTTTCGCGCATCACTGCACGGGTTGCTGCCGATCCAGCCCCACTCAAGCCTGCAGGCCTCGAAGACGGATGACAGCAGGGTGATTTCCCGGCGCACGCTGGCAGGCCCCACACGTGCCCCACGGGCGTCCCGGAAGTCAGCGATATGCTGCGTCGTAACCTTGCCCAGCGGGGTATCCAGCGGCAGCGGGTAGCCCTCGAAGGCCGCCAGGCGCACCTGCTCCCAGCGTTCACCCCGATGGGTGGGGGATACCTCATCGGCGTAGCGTCGCAGGGCGTCGCGTAGCGTCTTCTGTTCAGACAGCGGGGTGGTTACCTGGTCGGCAATCTGCGCTTCGCGCTCGTCGGCCCAGGCCACGGCTTCGCGCCGGGTTGAAAATAGGCGGCTGTCGCGCACGCCCAGCTTCTTCACCTGGACGCGGTAGCCTTTCGGGGTTTTTTGGATTGATGCCATGGGGCATTGTGTGGGGCCACTGTGGGGCTTTTTGCTGAAAACTGTGGAGTTTTCAGCACCCAAACTTTTCAGCGACTTCCCGAAACCTGTTGAGATTGAAAGGATTTGAGTTTATCCGATCAACAGATTTCAATATAGTGGTGCCCAGGAGAGGACTCGAACCTCCACACCTTGCGGCACATGGACCTGAACCATGCGCGTCTACCAATTCCGCCACCTGGGCACGGCATAACGTGTATGCTATTGCTTTTGCTAAACTGTAAGCCCCTTTTTTAGGGGCCGTTTCAGCAAAGACGAAACTATACAGCACAATTTTTTTGGATGCAAATAGCCTTTGAAAAAGCGAACAAACAACGACAATAACCGCGACGCTTACCCGGTAAAAACCACCGATCTGCCTCCCGATTTCGACCCTCAGGTACCCAGTCGGGAGATTATCCTTGAGGCCCTGCGCGAAGCAGGCAAACCCTTCTCTCTTGAAGCACTGGCGGATGCCACACAATCGGCCATTCCTCTGTCCAATGGTTTTATCCGCAGGGTAAAAGCGATGGAACGCGACGGGCAAGTGCAATTCAATGCCCAGGGAAGGTTGCAGATTTGCAACAACACAGCTTTTATTACCGGTACCGTTCAGGGACATCGTGACGGTTTCGGGTTTCTTTTGCCCGATGACGGTAGCCAGGATCTCTTTTTGTCACCACACGAGATGGCCAAGGTACTGCACGGCGATCGTGTGCGTGTACGGGCCTCGGGCGAATACCGTGGCCGCCCTGAAGGCGCCATCGTAGAGGTTCTCGAGCGCCGCACCCTTAAACTGGTGGGCCGCTTTCTTAAAGAACATGGGGCCTTTGTGGTGGCCCCCGAAGACCAGCGCATCAAGCACGACATCCTGATCTCCCCGCAAGAGACGGCGGGCGCAGAGCCGGGGCAGGTGGTAACGGTACAGATCCTGCGGCAACCGGCCAGCCATATGCAGCCGCTGGGCCGCATCATCGAGGTGCTGGGCGAGATCGACGACCCCGGCATGGAAATCGAAATCGCAGTGCGCAAATTTGATGTGCCTGTTGAGTTTTCTGCCGCCACGCTCAAGCAACTGGGCAAGATTCCTGATCACGTCCGGGACACCGAATACGCCGGGCGCATCGACTTGCGTGACGTGCCATTCATCACCATCGATGGTGAGGATGCCCGTGATTTTGATGATGCCGTGTTTTGCATGCCGGCCGATCTGGGTACGGCCAGCCGTGCGCGGCCAGGCTGGCGCTTGCTGGTGGCCATTGCGGATGTCAGCCATTATGTGCAGCCCGGTTCTGCGCTGGATGATGATGCCCTGAACCGGGGCACCAGCGTGTATTTTCCCCGGCGGGTTATCCCCATGTTGCCCGAAGCCCTGTCCAACGGGATTTGTTCGCTGAATCCCGCGGTCGACCGCCTGGTGATGGTGTGCGACATGATGATTCCGGCCGGTGGAGCCAAGGCAGGGCAGGTGAGTGCCTATCAGTTTTACGAGGCGGTGATCCATTCGCATGCCCGCACCACCTATACCGATATCTGGGCCGCCCTGCAGCAGCCCACTGGGCCTGCCGCCCAGACGCTGGGTGATCTCTATCCGCATGTGCAAACGGCGTACGAACTTTTTCAGACCTTTCAGCAAGCCCGCCGCGCGCGTGGGGCAATTGATTTCGACACTGTCGAAACACGCATTGTCTGCAACCCGCTGGGCCGTATCGAAAAAATCGAGCCTTACGTTCGCAATGATGCCCATCGCCTGATCGAAGAATGCATGCTGGCGGCCAATACCTGCGCGGCGGATTTCATCGTGCGCAACAAACGCCAGGCCTTGTTTCGGGTGCATGACAGCCCCACGCCCGAGAAGCTGCAGGCCTTGCGTGAGTCTTTGCGCTTGTTGGGCCTTGCCCTGGGTGGTGGAGATGACCCGCAAACCAGCGATTACGCCAAACTGATCCAGGAAGCCCGCGGGCGGCCTGATTTCGACATCATCCAGACACTTTGCCTGCGGTCGATGCAACAGGCCATTTACAGCCCCGAGCAAACCGGTCACTTTGGCTTGGCGTACGAGCATTACGCGCATTTCACTTCGCCCATTCGGCGTTATCCCGATTTGCTGGTGCACCGCGTGATCCGCAGTATTGTGCACAAGCGCCGCTACCAGCCGCCTGTGGTGCCTGGCGCGCCCACCGATCCCAGCCTGCCGGCAAAGGCGCGCGAGCTTGACGCCTGGGACGACCTGGGTGCCGTGTTGTCGGCACGCGAGCGCCGTGCTGATGACGCCTCGCGGGATGTGCAGGCCTGGTTGAAGTGCTGGTTTGTGCGCGAGCATGTGGGCGAGGTGTTTGCCGGCCACATCAGTAGCGTCACCAGCTTTGGGGTGTTTATCACGCTTGACACCTTGTATGTGGATGGCCTCGTGCATATCTCCGAGCTTGGTGGTGATTATTTCCAATACAACGAAGCGCTGAATGAATTGCGTGGCGAGCGGACGGGGCTGCGTTACCGCCTGGGCGATGCGTTGCAGGTTCAGGTGGCCCGCGTGGATCTTGAAGCCCGCCGGATTGATTTCCGGCCAGTGCGAGGCGAAGACTTCAAATCGCTGCAGGCCGGTATCGAAGGCGATGCAGCGCCGGCAACGCCGCGGCCGCGTAAAAAAGCTGCGGGCGCCAAGCCGGCTGCGCTGCGGGGCACCACGGCCCATCAGCGCCGTGCCGAAGCCAAGCGTGCCACCCGTCAGGAGACCCCCTCGCGCAAGCGGCGACGCTAAACTGAGCACTACAATGCCTGCTCAGGCACGACGCCAACCACCTCACTGACATGTCATCCCAACAAATTCTGGCCGGCTTTCATGCCGTGCAGGCGCGTTTGCGCCACGCCCCCGACTCCATCCGGGATGTGTACCTGGACACCTCCCGCCAGGACGCCCGCATGCAGCGATGCGTCCAGCAACTCGAGTCTGCCGGTGTGCGCTGGCATGCCGCCGACGCGCAGCGCCTGGAAGGCCTGGCGCACGGTGTGCGCCATCAGGGCATCGTGGCGCTGGCCAAGGCCCGGCCGCTGGCCATCTCCATCGACGAGGTCCTCGACCCCCTCGAAGACCGTGCCGAACCCGCTTTTTTGCTGGTGCTCGATGGGGTCACCGATCCACATAATCTTGGCGCCTGCCTGCGAACCGCAGATGCGGCGGGTGTGCATGCTGTCATCGCCCCCAAAGACCGCGCGGTTGGCCTGAACACCACCGTGCAACGCGTGGCGTGTGGGGCGGCCGATACGGTGCCCTATTTGATGGTCACCAATTTGGCCCGCACGCTGCGGGCATTGCGCGAGCGGGATATCTGGCTGGTGGGTACCGACGACGGTGCAGACCACAGCCTGCATCAAGTGGATGCGCGCCGCGCCGTGGCGTGGGTGATGGGCGCTGAGGGCGAAGGGATGCGCCGGCTGACACGCGAAATCTGCGACGAACGGGTCTCCATCCCCATGCGGGGCTCTGTCGAAAGCCTGAACGTCAGTGTGGCCAGCGCGGTGTGTCTCTACGAAACTGTTCGCCAGCGCCTGCAGCCCTGATCCCTTTACTGTTCTTTCTCTGGTAAGCACCATGTCCACCCCCGGTTTTACGACTCAAATCGTGCATTTTGGTCATCGGGCAGATTCTCTGCACGGGTCCGTCCACGCCGCTGTCCATCCCTCCACCGAGTACACCTATCACGATTCCCGTGATCTGGCGGCCGTGTTTCAGAATCGCCAGAAAGGCTATACCTACGCACGCACTGGCACGCCCACCACGGCGGCGCTCGAGGCGCAGGTCACCACGATGGAACGCGGCAACGGCACCGTATGCTTTGCCACCGGGATGGCCGCGCTGAGTGCCATTTTCTTTTCCTTGTTGCGCCAAGGCGATCACCTGGTGGCCAGCAAATATATTTTTGGCAACACCAACAGCCTGTTGATGACACTGGAGCAATTTGGCGTAGAGCTGACGCTGGTGGATGCCACGGATGCGGGGCAGGTGGCAAGCGCACTGCGGCCCAACACCCGGATGGTCTTTGTCGAAACCATTGCCAACCCAGGTACCCAGATCGCCGACCTCAAGGCCATTGGTGATCTCTGCCAGGCGCACAAGCTGGTGTATGTGGTCGACAGCACGCTGTCCTCGCCCTATCTGCGTGCGTCGCGTGATTTTGGCGCGTCCCTGGTGATCAATTCGCTGTCCAAGCATCTGGGCGGCCATGGCAATGCACTGGGTGGTGCCGTCACGCAAACCGACCTGTACGATTGGGCCGACTACCCCCACATCTACCCGCAGTATCAGCGGGATGATTCGCACACCTGGGGGCTGCTCCAGATCAAGAAGAAAGGTTTGCGCGATATGGGCGGTACGCTGTCCTCGGATGTCGCGCACCGGCTTGCTGCAGGCGCAGAAACCTTGGGGCTGCGGATGGATCGCATCTGCGGCAATGCCCTGGCCTTGGCCAAGGCCCTCGAGGCGCATCCGTTGGTGCAGCGTGTACAGTATCCAGGCTTGTCCAGCCACCCGCAGCACGCACGTGCCACAGAGTTCTTTGGGCCGCGTTACGGTGGCTTGATGGGCGTGGTGCTTAAAGATCAGGTGGATGTCTTCGAGTGCCTCAACCACCTTCGGGTGGCTGCCTTGGCCACCCATCTGGGTGACAACCGGACGCTGGTGTTGCCGGCAGCACACACTATTTATTTTGAGATGGGGCCCGAGCGTCGTGCCTTGATGGGCATTCCCGACGGTTTCCTGCGAATCTCCGTGGGAATCGAAGAGGAAGCTGATCTGATCGCTGATTTTTCCAGTGCCTTGGATCAATCTCGGGCCTAGACGGACTACCTAGGAAAAACCCGCAACTGAAGGCTTATTTTGCATAAACCTCAGGAAACACGCGGGTCTCCAGCGATTTCCGCTTGACACAGATGGGCAATCGCAGGCTTAATACGCCTTAGCCACCAAATTCGGCGGGGTTCCGCTTCCTATCAGGGCGGCCTGTGTAGCACCAGCCGGCAAGATGGCCAGACACATCCATCAAATGCACCGATGGTTAGTCATCGGGCGACAATAAACCTCAGGGGTAATTTTTAATGAATAAGACCGAGCTGATCGAGCATATTTCTTCCAAGACCGATCTGTCCAAAGCCGACGTCGGTCGTGCGTTGGAAGCCTTTGTCGGTGCTGTCAAGACCACCCTCAAGAAAAAGGGCTCGGTCACGCTGGTAGGTTTCGGCACCTTTGCCGTCTCCGAGCGTGCTGCCCGTACCGGCCGCAATCCTCGCACCGGCGAAGCCATCAAGATCAAAAAGGCACGGGTGCCCAAGTTCCGTCCAGGCAAGGCTCTCAAAGACGCTGTCAACTGATCGGCGCTCTTAACTGATCTCGCAGCGGTCTGTTTGAGCCGTTGCAGCAAGTAAAAAGCCATCGTTCGCGATGGCTTTTTACTTGCTGCTATAATGCGGCGCTGGTCATCTGTGTCTCGCAGTGGCTGTCTTCCGGGTGCTTAGCTCAGTTGGTAGAGCGGCGCCTTTACACGGCGTAGGTCGGGGGTTCGAACCCCTCAGCACCCACCATCCCGGATTCCTCCACTTCTCCCTCCATCCGATCCACACGACAGCTTCTCTGACGCTTGGCTGCTGGAATCCGTTTGATCTGTGCCGCAGATGATTTAGCATCTTGTGTGGCGCTGGAATGAATAATCGAGCATCTTGATATCCTTGTTTGATATTGAGAATAGTTTTCATTCCTGATAATATCCCGCTTTTACTGAAGTGGTTTTAATTCATGGATTTTGGCTTATCCCCGCGATCCTCGGGTGTGAGGTGGCTGGCAGCGGTGTTGGCGGTGGGCTTGCATGCCTTGGTGCTGGCAATGGTGCTGGCCGCGCCCGTAACGCCGGTGTCGCCAGGGCAGCCGGATGCCATGAATGTGATGTTTGTCGAGCTGGGGTCCATGGATGATGCAGCGCCCGCACTCGCGATGGCGAGCCAGCCGGCAGAGCCGGAAGCAACACCAGCGCCCGCCCCCGAGCCCGAGGCCGTATCCGAGCCGGCGCCTGAGCCGCCCCCTGAACAGGCGATTACCCCTCCGCCCAAGCCTCGCCTCAAGCCGGTGGTCAAGCCGCCGCCCAAGCAAGTAGCCAAACCTCGGCCTGTACAGACAAGCAAGCCAAAGCATTCAAAACCGGACACGCAGCAGCGTCGCCCGCAGTCATCCGCATCGGCCATTCAGGTGACGCGCGCTGATCAGCAAGCCAACGCAGGCGCTGTCGCCCAAGGCAAAGCCCGTGCCAAAGATCTGGCGCGGCCACGTACGGTTGGCAAGGTGGATTATCTGGGCAAACGGCCACGGCCTGTCTATCCGCGTGTCTCGCAGCGACGGGGAGAACAGGGCAGGGTGGTGTTGCGGGTGCTGATCTCGCCTCAGGGACATGTCGCCAAGGTTCATGTACAGCGCTCATCAGGCCATCCCCGCCTGGATGACGCAGCGGTTAAAGCGATGGCGTCCGCCCGCTTTCGGCCTTACACCGAAAACGGCGTGGCTTATAAGGCGCTGGTCGATATCCCTTTTGATTTTGTTTTGTAGCAGGCCGGCGGCCCGGTATGTCGCCTGACAGGAGTTTGCAATCATGATGTTTGATCTGATGAATCACGCTGTGCTGGTGCTGGCGCAGGTCTCGACGCCTGAGGTCGCCACTGCTGGCACCCAGGCGGCAGCGGCTTTGCCGCTGGCCGGTGCCGTCAGCCAGGGCGCACAGCCGGTAGCCGCGATGGCCGATGGTGGCCAGGGGGTTTTACACTTTATTGGTCAAAGTGATGCGGTGGGAAAGTCCCTGTTTGGATTTTTGTTGCTGATGTCGCTGGCCTCCTGGTATCTGATTTTGGTCAAAGGCCTGACGCAGTTGCGCATCCGCCGGCGCTCGCGCAAGTTTTTGACAGAGTTCTGGGCTGCCAGCTCTCTGGAGCAGGTTGAAAATGAAATCGCCACTCATGGGGCGGAAGAACCCTTTGCGCATCTGGCCAGCCATGCGATCCACGCACAAAAGCATCATGCCAAATATGGCGCCCTCAAGCTCGAAGAAAGCGGCACCACAGCCTCTTTTGTGACGCGCACGATCCGAAAGGTGATTGATGAAGAAACCGCCCGGCTGGAAAACGGCCTTACCGTGCTGGCTTCGGTGGGCTCTACGGCGCCGTTTGTGGGGCTGTTTGGCACCGTATGGGGGGTGTATCACGCCCTGCTCAGTATCAGCATGGCCGATGGGGTCACCATCAACCGTATTGCCGGGCCGGTTGGTGAGGCCCTGATCATGACGGGCCTGGGGCTGGCCGTTGCTATCCCGGCGGTACTGGCATACAACGCCTTTGTGCGCCTGAACCGCGTTTATCTTGCACAGCTGGATGCCTTTGCGCATGACCTGTTTACGTTCCTGAGCACCGGGCAGCCCGTGGCCGATAACGCCCCTGAGCGCCATGGCCGGCATATCAGTCTGGCCCGGGAGGCCTGATCATGGCGTTTGGCAGTTTCGATTCCAAGGGGTCAAGCACCACATTGTCCGAAATCAATATGGTGCCGCTGATTGACGTCATGCTTGTGTTGCTGGTGATTTTTATCATCACGGCGCCGCTGCTCAGCCACTCGATCCAGATACAGGTGCCGCAGGTGTCGGCGCAACCAGTCGAGCAAAAGCCGCAGGTGATTGATCTGGCCATCGATGCCGCAGGTGTTGTGTACTGGGATGAGCAGCTTGTGGCGATGGCGGATCTCGAAGCCCGCTTTGCCGCAGAAGCAGGTGCCGATCCCCAGCCCGAGGTGCGCATCCGGGCCGATGCCAGCATACCTTACGGTCAGCTGGCCAGCATCATGGGTGCAGCGCGTCGCGCAGGCATGCAGCGCCTGGGTTTTGTTACCCGGCCGGCCAGCAATCCGCCTGCGCCCGGTCTGCCGGCAGCACAGCCGACACCCTAGTTTTTCTTCGAGTATGTTCAAGTGCGTGTCAACTATGTAACCACACCGGGATTCTGGTGACGTGTCGTGTCTTCTTCAGGCTAGAATCACCCCATGCGAGTTTTAGTCATCGAAGACGACACCACTCTGGGCCATGCGCTGCAAGAGTTTCTCTCCGGTCAAGGTTATGCCGTCGATTGGCTGCAGTCCGGCGACCACGTCAAAGGTGCACTGGTAGCCCAGGCCTACGACCTGCTTTTGCTGGATCTCAATCTACCTGGCTTAAGCGGCCTCGAAGTCTTGCAAAATTTGCGCGCCGGTGGTGTGCAGATCCCTGTCCTGATCCTTACGGCCCGGGACGGCCTGGACGACCGGGTGGCGGGCCTGGATGCGGGCGCTGACGATTACGTCACTAAACCCTTTGAGCTTCCCGAGCTTGCCGCACGGGTGCGGGCACTGGCCCGGCGTCATTCGGGGCAAGCACAAACCATCCTCGAGTGCGGGCCGCTGGCGTTTGATACCGTCGGGCGTCAGGTGCGAGTGGATGGCAAGCGGCTGGCCTTGTCCGTGCGCGAACTCTCTGTTCTCGAGATGCTGATGGCACGCCCCGGCCGCGTCGTTACCAAGCAGCAGATCGTCAATTCGCTTTCTGCCTGGGATGCCGACTTTAGCGAGAACGCAGTCGAGGTCTACGTCTACCGGCTGCGCAAGCGGCTGGACGGCTCGGGTGCAAGCATCCAGACAGTACGCGGATTTGGCTATCTGCTTGATATCGAAAGTGCACAATAAGCCTGCAGGTACCCACTCGCAAGAAGCCGATCACCAGGCCCTGGGCCTGTTCGAGCGGCTGATGCCGCAGGACTCCCTCGCACGCCGGCTGGTGCGCCGGCTGTTACCGGCATTTTTTATCCTCGTGGCCATCGATTTGCTGGCCACCTGGTTCATGACCGGTGTCATCCGGCCGCAACCCTGGCTGCTTCGGGATTTGTTCTGGGTGATGTTGCTGACCCAGGGTTTGCTGGTGGTGTTGTTTGTGTGGGTGCTGATTTCCGGCATCCGCCACGAGCTTACCTCGGTCAATCAATTGGCCGACCAAATCCGGCAGCGCTCGATTGAAGATCTGCAACCACTGGATTTGGCCGGCTTGCCCAGCGAGATTGCGCCGCTTGTCCTGCACTTTAACGATTTGCTGCTGCGCCTGGACGACTCCGTGCAGGCGCAGCGCCGCTTCATTGGCCATGCGGCTCACCAGCTGCGTACGCCACTTGCGGGCCTGAAACTTGAGTCTGAACTGATGCTGGCACAAACGCTGCCTGATGATATCCGTGTGCGGGCCATGCGCATCAAGACCGTGTCCGACCACATGATCCGCATGGGTCAGCAGCTGCTGGTGCTGGCCCGGGCTGATCATGCTTCACGGCCGCAAGACAGTTTTGAGCGCCTCGATTTATGCGAGTGGATGCGCCAGACCGGCGCCAACTGGCTGGATCGCGCCCGCGAACGGGGTGTAGCCATTCAGCTGTCTGCCCCCGATGAACCCGTCTGGGTGGATGGGGATCCCATTCTTCTGGGTGAGTTGCTGGGCAACCTGATTGACAATGCCTTGCGTTACGGCTGTGGGTCTGCGGGTGTTCACCTGAGGGTAATGGCCAACCCCCCTTCGTTTTCGGTGGAGGACGATGGGCCTGGCATTGATACCGAGGATATCGAGCGCGTTTTTGAAGCGTTTTATCGCGCCGCGGATGCGCGTGCAGGCGGGGCCGGCCTGGGCCTGGCGATTGTTCGCGAGATTGCCCGGGCGCATGGCGCCTGGTGGAAAATCACCAGCCGGCCGGTGTTTTCTGGCACACGCGTCACCTTGAGCTTTCCCGGTCCCCGCCGGGGCGCCTGCCTGACGCGGGTGGAATGATTATGAATATACATGCAAAAGAGCCGGACACCGGCACAAGCCGCGCAGCCTTGCTGATGGGCGCCCTGGGGGTGGTTTATGGAGATATCGGCACCAGTCCGCTGTACACCATCAAAGTGGCCTTATCGAGCGCCGGGCAACCGGATGCCGAGCACGTGCTGGGGATGCTGTCTCTTCTCTTCTGGATGCTGCTGCTGGTGGTGTCTGTCAAGTATGTGATCTGTGTGTTGCGCGCCGATAACCGTGGCGAGGGTGGCACGCTTGCCCTGATGGAGCTTGCCATGCGTGGGCGGCCCAGTCGTACCCGCTGGCGGCTGGCGATCCTGGGCCTGATTGGCGCAGCCCTCTTTTACGGCGACAGCATGATCACCCCGGCCATCTCTGTGTTGTCGGCTGTCGAAGGCATCGGCGTGGTGTCGCATCGTCTGGATGCCTGGGTGGTGCCCATAGCCGTGGTGGTGCTGGTGGCGTTGTTCATGGTGCAGTCGCGCGGCACAGGTACCGTGGGCAAGCTTTTTGGCCCGGTCATGTTCCTGTGGTTTCTCACGCTGGGCGTGCTGGGTGGCTGGCGTGTGCTGCAGCAGCCGTATGTGCTGCAGGCCATCAACCCCTTGTGGGCCATCCGGTTTATTGCTGATGCACCCTGGGAAACCTTTTTGGCACTGGGGGCGCTGGTGCTTGCGCTGACCGGAGCCGAGGCGCTTTACGCCGACATGGGCCACTTTGGCCGTACGATTATTCGTCGGGCGTGGTTTGCACTGGTATTGCCCGCACTGCTGCTGTCCTATTTTGGCCAGGGGGCGTTGCTGCTGACTGACCCATCGGCCATCAGCAATCCGTTTTTTCTACTCGCACCCGAGTGGGCGGTGATCCCGTTGGTGGGCCTGGCCACTATGGCCACGGTGATTGCATCGCAGTCGGTGATCTCCGGGGCATTTTCCATGACGCGCCAGGCAGTGCAGCTGGGCTATTGGCCACGTATGGTCATCCAGCACACTTCGGCGCGTGAAGAAGGCCAGATCTATCTGCCGCGTGTCAACTGGTTGCTGATGGCGGCGGTGATGGTGCTGATCTTGGCGTTTGGTTCTTCTGATCGGCTGGCTCATGCGTACGGTTTTGCGGTCACAGGCACCATGCTGATGACGTCGCTGCTGGCCTTTGCCGTGCTGCCGCGCGCGGCCCGCGGGATGCGCCGGGTGGCGTGGTTGATTCTGATCACCGTGTTTCTGATCGTTGATATCCTGCTGTTTACGTCCAACACGCTCAAGGTTCACGAGGGCGGGTGGTTGCCATTGCTGGTGGGCATTGTGCTGCTGACACTGATGATGACCTGGAAACAGGGGCGCCAGCGCATCCACGACACGCTGCTGGGCGACCACCAGCCGCTGGTCAATTTTATGGAGTCCCTGGAGGCCTATCCGCCCACCCGGGTACCGGGGACGGCTGTGTTTATGAGCATGATTGTGGGCACGGTGCCGCCGGCGCTCTTACACAACTTGAAACATAATAAGGTGTTGCACGAGCAGGCGCTGTTTCTCACCATCGAGGTGGCGGATGTGCCCTATGTGCCTTTTGATGAGCGGGTAAAGGTTGAACGCGTTAGCCGCAGCAGTTGGCAGGCCGTGGCGCGATGGGGCTTTAAACAAGAACCCAATGTACCGCAAGTGGTTGAGCAAATTGCTCAGGAAGTACCCGAACTGAATCTTGAGCCGATGCAAACCTCGTATTTCCTGTCTCGTCAGACCGTCATTGTGATACGCCGCCTGCCCTGGTACCAAAGCTGGCGGCGTCATTTGTTTGCCTTTATGGCCCGTAATGCCAGTAGAACCACCCGATTCTACAAGATCCCCCCCAATCGAGTGGTGGAGATGGGCATGCAGATGGAACTTTAGATCCTTGATCAGTGGGGTTCCTGACCAAGGATACTCTCTGTTGACGGGGCGCCGCTTATACCGAAACCATCAGTAGCTTGAAGATGGCATCACAGGGGTGGTGGTTGGTGCCGGTGTTGCGGGTGTGCTGGTTGTTGGTGCCGATGTCACCGGTGCGGGGATGGTGATTGTGGTTTCACGGATGACACCACCTGATTGCACCGAACCCTGCGTTTGTGCATGGGTGTCTTCCATCAGGATCATGCAATCCTGGCGTTTGTCGGCCGGCAAATTGCTGCAGCGTTGGGTACGATTCTGGCGCTCGGCTTGCATTGAAGGCGTGGTCAGCTTGCCTTGCTTGGCAGCTTGTGCAGCGGCCCCCGCTTCTTGCAGGCAAGCCTGCTTGTCGATGCCTGGTGCGGTGTTGCAGCGTTGTACATCTTGCTGATATTGACTGGCCGCCTGGGCGCCTGGCGCAAAAAGCATGGCATAACCCAACCCTGCCGCCAGCATGCTGGCGCGTAAAGAAATTTTCAGTGCTTGACGCATAATGAGCACTCCTTTTTGAACTCCGGGCGCTGTCCCGGCCCGGTTCAGGGACTCGTATAGTGTACGGGTTTGCCCCTATGTCGATGTTACAAATTTGTTCTGGCTTAGGGGGAAGGGGGGTCGTTTGGGGGCTGTGAGCGCTTGGCCGGGTGGCGTTGTGTGGCACTTTGCATCAGTAAAATGGCTGTTACCGGTGCCGTCATGAACAAAAACAGGCTGATCAGCCATTCGTGAAAAATAGGCCGGCCGTGCAGCAAGCTGGCCACTAAAGTAGACGCCAATACCATGCAAAAGGTGCCCAGGGTGGTGCCCAGGGTAGGGGCGTGCATGCGTTCGTTGAAACTGCGCAGACGCAACAGACCGATCGAGCCAATCAGCGTCACCACACCTGCCAGCACCATCAATAATGCCACCAGGATGGCGACCCAAAGCGGCAGCGCGTTCATGGTTCTATGACCTCGCCGTGCAGCAAAAACTTGGACAGGGCCGCCGAACCCACAAAACCGAACAGGGCGATGAGCAGGGCGATATCAAAGTAGAGGCCTGCTTCGAAGCGTAGGCCCAGCACCAGCAAAATCAGCATGCCATTGATATACAGGGTGTCGAGTGCCAGGATGCGGTCTTCGGCGCGTGGGCCGCGAATCAGGCGCAGGACGGCGCAGGCCAGTCCCAGCGTAAAACATAGGAGGGCAAAGCTGCCCGCCCAGGACACGATCAGTGCGCTCATTGGAAAATCTCCATCAAGGGGCTTTCGTAGCGATTCTGGATGATCCGGGTTAAACCTGCTGGATCGCTCAGATCAAGCACATGCAATGTGAGCAGATTACGCTCGGGGTTGTGGCCTGCCCAGACCGTGCCGGGCGTAAAGGTGACAATGCAGGCCAGGGCGGCCAGGCCGTGGGGGTCGCGAATGCGCAGGGGGATATCCAGGAAGCCGGGTTGGGCGCTGGCAGCAGCACCCTGCAAAATACGGCGGCTGACCTGATAATTGGAGTACAGGATATCGGTGGCCACGTGGCCGATCAGGCGCAGTGCAATCAAAGGATGACGCAGGCGTGAGCGTACGGGCCTGAGGATGGGCGCCAACAGGCTGATCGCGAGTGCAATCAGCAGCCCCAGCACCATCTGTCCATTGGACAAAGAATCGTTAAGCACCAGCCAAAGCACCAGCAGCAGGACGATCATGGGTAAGTAGGCACGCACACGTTTGATCATGGCCGGGCTCCGGCGTAGCGGGCAGAATCCAGCACGTTCTGGACATACAGGCCAGGTTGGTCCAGATACTGTGCCGTGGACTCAAGATAGTTCATCACCGGCCCGGCTTCTATGGTCAGTGCGGCACAGGCACCCAGCAAAAACAGAATGGGCACGACTTCGCTGAGCTTGAGCGTGGGCACGTGCAGATCATCCGGCACCCAAAAGAGCCGTACGCCGCACCGGCCCAGCGCCATCAGGCAGGCAAACCCCGAGCCCAGCATGGCTGTCACCAGTAGCCAGACGTTAAGGGCGGGTGTGCCGAACTCGGCTGTACGCAGGGCTGCCGACAGCAGCGAGAACTTGGCCACAAACCCCGACAGCGGCGGCAGGCCGATGACCAGCAGCGAGCAGGCAAAAAAGCTGAGGCCCAGAAAGGCCATAGTGGCAGGCAGCGGTGTGCCCACCACCTGTTCTGACAGGCTGGCTTCGTCGGGGGTGTCGGTTTCGAAGGCCTCCTGGGTGATGGCCAGGATATTGGCGCCAAACGATTGACTGCGCTCGGTGAGTTCGAGCAACAAGAATAAGGCGCCCAGCCCCAGCACCGAGCTAAGAAGGTAATAGAGCGCTGGCCCGGTCAGGGTGACGCCCGGCATTCCCAGGGCTGCAAAGAGCGTGCCTGAGGATGTGATGATTGCATAAGCGGCGATCCGGCGCGGCTCGCTGTTGGCCAGCATGCCCAAGGCGCCAAATACCAGTGTGGCGATGCCAGCCGGAAACATCCAGGCGCCACCGAAGGCTGCGGGTGCGCCTGCGGGTACCAGCAAAGAGCCGATTCTGAGCAAGGCATAGATGCCCACTTTGGTCATGAGAGCAAACAGGGCGGCTACCGGTGCGCAGGCTTGCGAGTAGGTGTTGGGCAACCAGAAATTAAGCGGCCAGGCGGCGGCTTTGATCAGAAAAGCGATGCCCAAAATGGCGGCGGCACTGTCAAAGAGCTGTCGGTCTGCGCCGCCAAGTGCCTGTGCACGTAAGGAAATATCGGCAAGGTTCAGGGTACCGGTCAGCCGGTAAATCAGGGCGATGGCGATCAGCAACAAAAAGGAGGCGATCAGGTTGACGCCGATATAGTGCAGGCCCGCGCCCACCCGATATTTGCCCGAGCCGTGCAGCATCAGACCATACGAGGCAGTCAGCAGGATCTCGAAAAAAACAAATAAGTTGAAGAGGTCGCCCGCCAGGAAGGCGCCGTTCAGGCCCATCAGCTGCAGCTGAAACAGGGGATGAAAATGGCTGCCCACGCGATCCCAGCGCGCGGTGGCATATACCCAGGTGCAACTGCCCAGCACAGCGGTCAGGCCCAGCATCAGGGCCGACAGACGGTCGGCCACCAGAACGATGCCAAACGGCGCTGGCCAGTTGCCCAGCCGATAGACACCGATATCTTGTGGCCAGACTGAACCCCCAATGCCTTGTGTGGCGCGGATCAGGGCCAGGGCACTGAAGGCCAGCAGACTTAGCGACAGTACGGCAAGCGCCAGACGCAAGGTGCGCTGGCTGTCGCGTGTCAGTAGCATCAAGGCGCCTGACAACAGCGGAATCAGTACTGGCAGAACCGGTAGATGCTGCATCCAGAAGCTCATGGCCGGCTTTCCTCGCCGTCGACGTGATCGGTATCATTCATCCCGCGTGCCACCAGCAGCACCACCAAAAAGAGGGCGGTAGTGGCAAACCCGATGACGATGGCCGTGAGCACCAAGGCCTGGGGCAAGGGGTCTGTGTAGCTGGCGGGGTCTGCCCAGTGCGGGTCGATGACCGGGGGGGCATCCAGCCGCAACTGCCCCATGGCAAAGATAAACAGGTTGACGGCATAGGCCATCAGGGCCAGGCCCATAATGAACTGGAAGGTGCGTGGGCGCAGCAGCAGCCAGATCCCTGATCCTGCCAGCACGCCAATCGCCAGTGCCAATATCCATTCCATCGTCAAGCGTCCTTCAGTACGCTGTCGGTGGGCTCTGTGAGCTTGCGATGGAAGCGCAATGACTGGTGAGCCAGTGCCACCAAAAATAAGATTGTGGCGCCCACCACCAGCATATAGACGCCCAGATCAAACGCTAGCACGCTGGAAAAATGAACCGTGCCCACCAGCGGCAATGTGATGTCGGCGGTATAGGCGGATAGCAGTGGCTGGCCGGCCCACCAGACGGCCATGGCGGCGCCACCTGCCACCAGAAGCCCCAGGGCAATCCAGGCTTGCGGGCGGATCAGGGGGCGGGCCTCGACCCAAAGGGTGCCGCCCACCATGTATTGCAGGATGATCCCGGTGGCCATCACCAAGCCGCCCACAAATCCGCCGCCCGGCAAGTTATGGCCACGCAACAGAAAATACACGGAGATCAAGGTGGAGACCGGCAGCATCAGGCGGACCAGTACGGCGGGGATGCGCATCAGGCCATCGGGCAGCGGTGCATTCAGGTTGGGTTCGTGCTCGTTGGGTTGCGCGCGCAGGGCCTGCTGCCTGGATGACACGATCAGGGCTTCTGCCGGGGGCCTGAAGCGGCGCAGCAAAGCGTACACACTTAGGGCCACAATGGCCAGCACGGTGATTTCGCCGAAGGTATCAAAGGCCCGGAAGTCAACCAAAATGACATTGACCACATTGGCGCCGCCACCCAGGGGCAAGGCTTGTTCGACAAAAAATTCGGAGATGCGCGGTTGCACGTCCGGGCGTGTCATCATCACATAGGCCAGGATGGCCAGGCCTGTGCCGCCGGCGATGGCCACGACGAGGTCGCGGATGCGCCGCCATTGGGCACGCTGCCAGGTGGCTGCGGGAAACTCTTCGATGCGCGGTGGCAGCCAGCGCAGCCCCAGCAAAATCAAGACAGTGGTCACCACCTCGACCGACAACTGCGTGAGCGCCAGATCGGGGGCGGACAGCCAGGCAAATGTGACGCAGGTGATCAGGCCGGTGGCGCCGGCTAGCATCAATGAGGCCATGCGGTGGTATTTGGCCTGGTAGGCGGCAGCGATGGCGCAGGCGCCACCGGCCAGCCACATCAAGCCAAACGACCACTGCAGCGGAGTATTGGTGAGTTCTATCTGCGACCACCATCCGCCGCTAAGCAAGGGCAGGCAGGCCACCCCCAATGTGCAGACAACCAGCAGCAATACCTGCGGCTGAAGGCGTGCACTGTGCAGGTAGCGCAGCAAGATCGCCGAGGCAGTATCTGTGGCTTCCAGCAGCCACTCAAAGCTTTGGCGTCCGTCGAGGCGGTAGATCAGGGGAACCCGGCCGGGCGCCAGGGTGTCGCGCCGGCGCAGGGCGGCGTACAGGGCAACACCAGCCGCCAGGGCAATCAGGCTCATGACCAGCGGCAGGTTGATGCCATGCCAGAGTTGCAAGTTGTAGATCGGCACGTCTTCGCCCAGCAGCCCGCGCATCACCAGTGTCAGGGTGGGGCCTAGCGTGAAGGACGGGAAAATCCCGACGCCCAGGCAGATCAGTACCAGCACGGCGCAGGGGATGAGCATCATGCGGGCGGGATCATGTGGTGTGCGGGGTAAGTCTGTGGCCACAGGGCCAAAAAAGACCTGCATCACCAGCCGCAGCGAATACGTGACGCTGAATGCGCCGGCAATGACGGCTACTGCCGGCAATCCCCAGCGGGTAATGCCATGCCCGGTGGCGAAGATGGTTTCGGCAAAAAACATTTCTTTGGAGATAAAGCCGTTGAGCAGGGGCACCCCGGCCATTGCGGCTGCCGACACCATGGCCAGCGTTGCCGTCAGCGGCATCAGGTGACGCAGGCCCGAGAGGCGGGTGAGGTCTCGTGTGCCGCTTTCGTGATCGACGATCCCGGCCGCCATGAACAGGGACGCCTTGAAGGTGGCGTGGTTGATCATGTGAAACACCGCAGCCACCAGTGCCAGGCGGCTGTTCATGCCCAGCAGAAGGGTGATCAGCCCCAGGTGGCTGATGGTGGAATACGCCAGTACGCTTTTGATGTCGCGCTGGAAAATTGCTGCGTAGGCCCCCAGTACCAATGAGCATAGGCCTGCGCCACCGATCGTCCATGTCCACCAGTCGGTGCCCGAGAAAATCGGCCAGAAACGGGCCAGCAAAAATACCCCGGCCTTGACCATCGTGGCCGAGTGCAGATATGCCGAAACAGGTGTTGGGGCCGCCATGGCGTTGGGCAACCAGAAGTGAAACGGAAATTGGGCGCTTTTTGTGAGTGCGCCCAGGGCCAGCAGCACCAGCAGAATCGGGTACCAGCGGTGGGTGCGGATTTCGGTGGCGGCAGCCAGCACGGCATCGAGATCGTAGCTGCCGACAATGTGGCCGATAATGAGCATGCTGGCCAACAGACAAAACCCGCCACCCCCCGTTACCAGCAGGGCCATGCGCGCCCCGCGCCGGGCATCGGCACGGTGCTGCCAGTAGCCAATCAACATGAAGGAAGACAGGCTGGTAAGCTCCCAAAACACCAGCAACTGAATCAGGTTGCCTGCCAGCACCACGCCCAGCATGGCCCCCATGAAGCTGAGCAAAAAGGCAAAGAACCGGGGGACAGGATCCTGGCTGGAGAGATAGTAATGAGCATAGAGGGCAATGAGTGCGCCCATGGCCGAGACAATGATTGCAAACAGCCAGGCGTAGCCGTCCATACGCAAGGTGATGTCGACCCCTTGCGAGGGTATCCAGGGAACCGTAATTTTGAGAATATATTGGCTGGCGATCTCGGGTGTCAGCCAAAGCGTCAGCAGCAGGCTGGCCAGGGCACAGCCGCCCGCAATCCAGGCACCTGCCCGGCGCGCATTGGACGGCAGCAGTGCAGTACACAAGCTGCCAACGAACGGGATCGCCAGGATCAGGATTAACAGCATCGAAGGCCAAGAAGCGGGTGTCAGGGGGATGTCAGTATGATACGCGATCTTTCACACTTGACCTGGATCAAGCAGGATGCCGACTTTTCGTTCGACAATGCCATCGGATGCACGACAATGACGCCGTATCGGCCACCGCCAAAAGGTACTGGCCGGCGTCCCGGAGATTAAAGCATGACCCACCCCACCCAAGCGCTTGACCACACCAGAAAGCCAGGCCAGCCTGAGTCGTTGTCTGATGATCAGGCCATCTTGTTTCCCGATCTCGAACTTTCCGAAGTCCTGATCCGGCGCTTTGATCAGTCGGGGCCACGTTACACCTCATACCCCACGGCCGATCGTTTTTTGCGCGATTATCCGGCAGATTCCTATCGCCAGCATCTGGCACGCCGGGCAGCGGCCGCAAAACCGGCGCCCTTGTCGGTGTACGTGCATCTGCCGTTTTGCGAATCTCTCTGTTATTTTTGCGGCTGCAACAAGATCATCACAAAAGATCACAGCCGTTCAGCCGAATACCTCGATATTCTGTTCCACGAGATGGAACTGGTCAGTGGGTATCTCGGAGACGCACGCCAAACCGTGCAGCTGCATCTGGGCGGGGGTACGCCCACGTTTCTCAGTGCCGCCGAGCTCACTTCGCTGATGGATCACATCCGCAGCCATTTCCAATTTACGCCGGATGCCGAGCTTGGCGTCGAGATCGACCCACGCACGGTCAATCCCGATACCCTGGCCATGCTGGCCGGCCTGGGCTTTAATCGCACCAGCTTTGGTGTGCAGGATTTCGATCCCCAGGTGCAGGCGGCCGTCAACCGTATCCAGCCCTACGAAATGGTGCGCGAGGCCTTGCAGGCCAGCCGCGATAACGGGTTTCAGTCCATCAACGCCGATCTCATCTATGGCTTGCCCTTGCAAACGCTCGACAGCTTCAGCCGGACGCTTGATCAGCTCATCGAGCTCTCCCCCGATCGCATTGCGCTGTACAACTACGCCCACCTGCCTGATCGCTTCAAGTCCCAGCGGCTGATCCGTGCCGAAGACCTCCCCTCGGCCGATACCCGCCTGCAGATTTTTCTGATGTCCGTGCGCCGCCTGCTGGCAGCGGGCTATCTCTATATTGGGTTGGATCACTTCGCCAAGCCCGACGACGAGCTCAATCAGGCCCGGCTTCATCAAAGCCTGCATCGCAATTTTCAGGGCTACACCACACGTGCCGAGTGCGATCTCATCGGCTTTGGCATCTCGGCCATTGGCAAGATCGACAACGCCTATGTGCAGAACCATCATTCGCTCAATGCCTATACCGATGTCCTGGCACGTAACGAACTGCCCACTGCAAAAGGTTTCGATCTGGGCGTCGAGGATGTCATCCGCCGCGAAGTCATCATGGCGCTGATGTGCAGCATGCCGCTTGATTTCGAAGCCTTCGAACAGCGTCACGGGCAGTCCTTCGAAGCCTGTTTTGGCCCCGAGCTCGAGCGCTTGCAGCCGTATGTCGAGGCCGGCCTGCTGGCGCGCGACACCACCGGGTTGCGGGTGCTGCCCCGTGGGCGCGTGTTTGTACGCGCCTTTGCTATGGTGTTTGATCAGTATGTACGCCGCCCACGGGTGGCCACGTATTCGAAACTAATCTGAGGGTCGGGTGGGCAGGCGCCACAGGTAGATGGTGACGCCGATCCCCGGGATCAGCAGCAACCAGCGTGCCCACGGCACTGGCATCAGCCATGCCGAGAGGGCCAGTGAAGGCCACATCAGTGCCAGCGCTATGCATTTGCTGCGCAAGGGTATGCCGCGCCCCGACTGAAAATCGCGGATATAAGGACCCAGAATACGATGGGACATCAGCCAGTGGTGCATGCGTTGCGAACCGTGCAAAAAGCAGAAGGCCGCCAACAGCAAAAAGGGCGTAGTGGGCAAAAGGGGCAAGAAAATCCCCAGCACACCCAGAGCCAGGGAGAGCATGCCAACGACGGTAAACAGGGCGCGGACCATAATCCGGATTATAAAGACCATCCCGCACGGGCAGTACCAAAAGACCGCACTCAGCGGATTGCCTATATGCTGGGGCGCGTGCCGTTGTTCAACGAGCTGCCTACCGCAGACCTCGAACCCATTGCCCGGGGCACCAACGAAGTCATCGCTGGCCGTGGAGACATCATTTTCAGGCGCGGTGATCCCTGTGTCGGGTTCCATGTGGTGGTCGAAGGACAGGTGAAGCTGGTCTTTGTGTCTGCCTCAGGGGTCGAGCGCGTGGTGCGTCTGATCGGCCCGGGGGATGGGTTTGGCGAGGCGCTCATGTTTATGGGTCAGCGTTATATCGTCACCGCCCAAGCTCTACAGGACAGCCGCCTGCTGCATGTGGGGCGTGATGCGCTGTTTGCACAGATCGACCGCCATCCTGAGGTGGCGCGCAAGATGCTGGCAGGGCTCAGCCGGCGCTTGTATGCGCTGATGGGAGACGTCGAGGCCTACACACTGCAAACCGGCGCCCAGCGCCTGGTGTCATTTTTGCTGCACCACTGGCCCGGGCAGGTTGGAGAGCCGTTTCGCATCGAAATCAGCAAGTCGGTGATTGCGTCGCGTCTCAATCTCACCCCCGAGCACTTTTCCCGAGTATTACGCGAGCTCAGCGAGCGGGATCTGATCCGGGTGCACGGGCGCGAGTTTACGGTGCTGGATGCAGATGGCCTGAAAAATTACCGCGCCTGAGCCATTGCCCACATGGCCTGCCCGGTGCGCCGGTACAGGTGCAGTGCGCGCCCCATATTGATGGCCAGCATCAGGCTGGCTGCCAACATCAAGGGGCCGGCTGCGTAGCCCGCCCATACCAGGCCGGTGGTGGCCAGCACATAGCTGATGATGACCAGCACATGCAGCCCCCATTGCCAGCGGGCGGGGTTTGCCGGTATGTAGCTGGCCATCTTGGGTAATATCTTTAGGTAAACCCGGGCCAGGGCAGGATTGTGGCTGGGGATCACCCGTGCATCCTGGGCGTGTTTCCACAGTAAAAACGGCATGATCTTGTACAGCATGCCCTGCACCACGGATCCCAGCCCGCCCACCACGATCAGAACAACCAGCACTCGGGCGGCCTCAGGCGCCTGGCCGTGCCGCATCCAGATCCAGACGGGTGCGCACAGCAAGAGGCACACCAGTCCGGTGATCCAGAAAAGAGACGTGGGCTCGGGTGTCGGGCGTTTGCGTGTCCAGAGGCGCTGCAAAGAGACGGCCACCCAGATGGTCCAGGCCCCCGCCAGCAACAGCTCAAGTGTTTCGCGCATCAGTGAGGGCAGTCCGGCGGATGCATCCAGTGCTGTCCAGGCGGCCAGCAGGCCCGGTATCAGCAACGGCAGCCAGCGCACAAGCGGTTTGGGATAGAGCTCGGTGAGCTGGAAAATCGGCAGCAGCTGAAACGACATCCCCATCAGCAGCAGCCCGCCCCAGCCCAGCAAACCCCACACAAGATGGCTGCCCACCCAGACGGACGGCCCGTGGCCTGCGGCAAGGCCCCCAGCCATGGCCATCCCGATCAGTACCGTGATGGCCAGCGCCACCAGGGCCCCGCGGATGGGCACCAGGATTTCGCGTGCGCCCTTGTACACCTGGCCGCGGTCTTGCCACAGCGCCCAGGCCATGGCGCCCAGGTACACACTAAAGGCCACACCCAGCAGAATGACGGCGCTGATCCATGCCCAGGGTGCCCACCAGAGGAATCCAGCCACCAGGCATACTGTGCCGGCGGTGAACAATACCCAGACGCTGGCGGCTACGGCCTGTGGCGGCCGAACCGCGACATTGCACGCGACAGCCAGAATCTGCAGTAGGGCGCCCAGCATGGCACTGCCCAATATACCGAGTGTCCAGAGATGGGTAAGGGCCAGAGCAGCCGGGCTCCAGCGCGAGGTGAAGACGGCCGGGCCGGCCCATATGGCCAACAGACCCGCCAGTATCCCAAACGCGGGGACATTGAGGAAAAACGGCAGCGGCACACTCAGCGCAGGAGTTTTATCAAAATCCAGTGCACGCTGCATGCTTAGTCAGTCCAGATGGTGACCTGAAAGTAGGTTTCCAGCAGCACACAGCTATGCTGAAAGCCGTCGCGATCCAGCATCGTATACAGTGGGTAGGGTTCACGATCGATCAGCAGGATCAGATGCTGGCCGGGTTGCAGGTCGGCTAGCGCCTCAAGGCACTGTTCCAGTGGCTCGGGTGGGGGCAGGGTCCGTACGTCCAGGGTGATGTCGGGGTGGTTCATGATTACCTCGTGGCTGAAGCCGGTACCTTACACGATCTGTCGCCTCAGTCTGCGGGAAACCGTGTGTCAAGTGACGTTTCTCGGTTGAGTTGGATTCCGTCGAAATGGCAGTTTCACCCTAGAGCCACTATGCGCGATGTGGTGGCGGCATCCCTCAGGCGTCTGACGGCCTTGCTCCGGTTGCCGGGGCGTCAGCGGGCATACCGACCGGGCGGCTTCGTATTGCCAGCCGGCCAGCCGTGGCAATGACGGTTGTCATCGCCAGGGCACATATGCCCAGGATCATCAAGGTGTCGCCCCGTTCCATCGTCTGCTTCCCCCAAATCAGCGATAGGATCGTCGGGCTGGAATAGCCCAGGTAGACGATCACGTAGAACATCGAAATCAATGCCCCTCGCTGGCCTGGGGGGGCCAGGCGATCCGATACCGCCACGCCAGAGGCCATTGATAGGCCGTTAGCCAGCCCTATGGCGGCCGACGCGGGGAGTACCCAGAGCCAGCCACCGGGTTGAACTGACAGATAGCCCAGGGCGCAGCCGGCCGCACCGCACAAGCCAGCAATCCAGCCGGCACGTACCGGCCCCAGCCGCATCGCCCAGAATGTGGCGGATGCCGCAAACCCCTGCACGATCAGGGCGCTGAGCCCCAGGATGAAATAGATCTGCGCGAATCCAGCTTTGCCCAATTGAATCGGGAAGGCGATCAGCGACAGCATCGTGAAAGTGTAGACCAGCAAGCCGCAGGGAATGAGATAGCAAAAGAATCCTGCGGCGGTTCCTGGTGGCAGGCCTATCTGGATCCGGGAAGTCTGGCCCACGGTCCATGTTTCGGGCAAGGTGCGGATAATCAGGATGGCGCCCGCCACCATGGCCAGAGCGATCATGAATGACAGCAGCCTGGGCCAGGGCAGCCATTGCACTAGTACGCCAGAGACGAAGGGCCCGATGGCGAAGCCGAACGCCATGACGCCACTGGCCAACATCGACGCGCGAGCGGCGTTGCGGGTGCCCGCCATTTCACGCAGCCAGACCGTGCCAACAGTAAAGAGGGCGCCGCTGGCGACGCCTTGGGTGAATCGCGCAGCCAGAATCATTGGCTTGCCCCAGACCGCCGAGCCCATCAGGGCCAGGACAGCCAGCAGCAGCAGGCCAGCCGATGGCAGGATCACAGCCTTGCGGCCTCGTCGATCTGATTGGGGCCCCCCGATCAGGAAGGCCAGCATCAGACCGACGGCATAGACAGTAAAGAACAGCGTCAGATCAGTGGTCGATAGGCGTAGATCGATGGTGTAGAAAAGCATCACCGGGGAGACTGTCTGCGCCGTGTATGCTGCTGCGAACAAAGCCAAGCACAACCGCGTCTGCTGGCTGGCGCTGCAGGACTGGCCGGTCGTGTCGACCGCGTCGGGGGTCATGAAATTATCATGCCGTAACAGGCTTGGGGGATGTGCGGTACACCGGGAAGCGTTGGCACAGTTCGATGACCTGTTTGCGGATTCGGGCAATGGTTTCCTGGTTGTCCAGGTCATCCAGGATCTCGCACATCCAGCCGGCCAACTGGCGCGCCTGTTCGACATGAAAGCCGCGGGTCGTGATTGCTGGGGATCCAACCCGGATGCCGCTAGTGACAAACGGCGGTTGCGGGTCGTTGGGGACTGCGTTCTTGTTGACGGTGATGTGGGCAGCCCCCAGTGCGGCGTCCGCAGCCTTGCCGGTGATCCCCTTGGCCGACAGATCCACCAGAAATAGGTGGTCGTGGGTGCCGCCTGACACGATGCGCAAGCCGTGGGCAACGAAAACCTCGGCCATCGCCTTGGCGTTATCCAGCACCTGTTGCTGATACTGGCGGAATTCTGGCTGCATGGCTTCCTTCAGGGCAACCGCCTTGGCGGCGATGACATGCATCAGGGGGCCTCCCTGGGCGCCAGGGAACACCGCTGACTGGATCTTTTTCTGGATGTCCGGATTGGCTCTGCCCATGATGAGGCCACCCCGCGGACCGCGCAGGGTTTTGTGTGTCGTGGTCGTGACAATATCGGCATGGAGCACAGGGTTGGGGTACAGGCCCGCGGCAACCAGCCCCGCAAAGTGCGCCATATCTACCATGAACAGCGCGCCGACCTGATCGGCAATCTGACGAAAACGGGGAAAGTCGAGGATCTGCGAGTAGGCGGAAAAGCCCGCCACGATCATCTTCGGCTTGTGCTCCAGGGCCAGGCGCTCGACCTCGTCGTAGTCGATCTGGTCGTCCTCGCTCAGGCCGTATTGCACGGCGTTGTACAGGCGGCCCGAGGAACTGACCTTGGCGCCATGAGTCAGGTGGCCACCGTGGGCTAGGCTCATACCCAGCAGCGTGTCGCCCGGCTGTAGCAGGGCCAGATAGACCGCAGCATTTGCCTGGGAGCCCGAGTGGGGCTGCACATTGGCCCAATCGGCACTGAACAGTTCGCAGGTCCGATCGATCGCCAACTGCTCCACCACATCGACGTATTCGCAGCCGCCATAATAGCGTTTGCCTGGATAACCCTCGGCGTATTTGTTAGTCAGTCTGGTTCCCTGAGCCTGCATGACGCGGGGGCTAGTGTAGTTCTCCGAGGCAATCAGTTCGATGTGCTGCTCCTGGCGCTGATGCTCTGCTTCGATGGCTGACCACAACGCATCGTCGAAACCCTGGATCTGTTCGTTTTCTGAAAACATGGTGTCTCCCGTAATGAGGCAGGCATCGCTGTGCGCGTTCGATGCGCGTGCGACGCTGGTTAAGGTCGGTGCGATCTGTCAGGCTCGCTTGCTGACCATTCTAGGGAAAGCCACGTCTTTCGCAGGTATGTTCGCGCCATAATGCCGGGACGCGAGTGCCGTTGCGGGCGTTCTGGTCACGGACGTCCACCGGCCGCCGCTCAGGATATCCGCACGGGTGGTCTGCCGACAGTCGATCGCGCGTTGGGTGGCTGGCCGATGCGGCGCTCGCGGCCGGGTGTGGTGCTGAAGTAAGCCCGATAGCGGTGCGTGAAATGGGTTACTGACACGAAACCGCAGGCGGCCGCTACATCGATGATGGATTGATTCGAGCTCAGAAGTAATTGCCGTGCCCTGCGTAGCCGTAATTCGAGGTAATAGGTATTGGGCGTACATCTCAGATGCTCCTGGAACAGGCGCTCGAGCTGGCGTACGGAAACTTGGATGAATTGCGCTAGTTCTTCTTTGGTTAAAGGCTCTTCAAGGTTGTTTTCCATCAACGTCACGACCTCGGTTAGCTTCGGCTGGCTCGTTCCCAATTGCTGGCGCAGTGGTATCCGCTGGGAGTCCTGGGTGGACCGGATCCGTTCGCAGACCATCAGTTCGGAGACTTTAGCGGCGATCTCGTTGCTCCCGGTTCTCAGACCGATGAGCGCAACCATGAGATCCACGGGCGCGATCCCGCCGCTGCAGGTGTAGCGGTCCCGGTCGATTTCATAGATGTGCTTGGAGACAATGATGTCGGGGAAGTCTGTCAGAAGCCGTTCGGTGTCTTCCCAGTGTAGGGTGCAGCGGTAGCCGTTCAGCAAACCCGCGCGTGCCAGCCAGTAGCTGCCTGTGCAGATGCCGCCCAGAACGGTTTTCTGTCGTGCCAGGTGGCGCAGCCAGTTCAGGCAGCGCGGTTCGATGCGGGGCGGGATGGGGTTGGATCCGCAGACGAACAGGGTATCGAATGCCGGTGCCCCATCCAGCGCGTAATCTGGCTGGATGGTGATGCCGTTGCTTGCTTGGGCGGGGGCGCCGTCCAGGCTGATCGTGGACCACTGAAACAGCCTGTTGTCGCTGGCAAGGTTGGCCATGCGCAAGGGTTCAAGGGCAGAGGAAAAGCCGATCAGGCTAAATCCTGGAACGAGCAAAAAGCCGTAGTGTTGTGTGGCAGGGATCGGATGCCCATGCAAGGCATCCTGAACCGAAAGGATATCCATCCTGCTTGTCTCCGTCTGAAGAGTACTTCTGCTTTCAAACTGTGGTGCCGAGTTTGCTATAGATTCGTCTTGCTTGGTGAGAATCTTCGTTTCCAGGCAATTAAAGGTCGCTTCTGAAAAAAGGTGGGGTGTATCGGGTCTCTAAGATGGTCTGCACGAACAAGGATGACCGTGTGGTCATTTCAAAAGTCAATGCCAATCACAGGAGATATCCCCATGAGCAGCCTGCAATTTTCAAACGCCGCCACAGCAGCTCAGCAGATGCGCGAGACGCGCCTGCTGCAGATTCCCAACGGCACGCATGCCAAGCCAACCTTTTCGGCCGCTGAAATGCAGCGGCGCATCGATGCGGTGCGTGCACACATGGCTGGCAATGATATTGATGGCATCTTGTTCACTTCATACCACAACATCAATTACTACGCCGATTTTCTATTTTGCCACTTCGGACGCTTTTATGGGTTGGCGCTTACACAGGACCAGCACACCACCATCAGCGCCAATATTGATGCCGGCCAGCCGGCACGCCGCAGCTTCGGCGATAACATCGTCTATACGGATTGGCAGCGAGATAACTATTTCCACGCGGCTCAGACCCTGCTGAAGGGCAGGAAGCGGGTCGGGGTGGAACTCGATCACATCACGGCAGAAAACCTCGATAAGCTGCGTGCCGCCCTCCCGGGCAGCGAGCTGGTGGATATCGGCAAGGCCTGCATGCGGCTGCGGATGGTCAAGTCTGATGAGGAAATCGCCCTGATCAAACAGGGTGCCCGGATTGCGGACATCGGTGGGGCCGCCTGCCATGATGCCATCGCTGTGGGCGTGCCTGAGCACGAAGTGGCGCTGGCATCGACGCAGGCGATGGTGCGCGAGATCGCCCGTACCTATCCGGATGCCGAGCTGATGGACACATGGACATGGTTTCAGTCGGGACTCAACACCGACGGTGCCCACAATCCGGTTACGTCGCGCCGGATCCAGCGCGGCGACATCCTGAGCCTGAATTGCTTTCCTATGATCTCCGGCTACTACACGGCGCTGGAGCGCACGCTGTTTGCCGAGGAATGCTCGGATGCCCACCGCCGTATTTGGGAAATTAACGTCGAGGTGCATGAGGCTGGTCAGAAGCTGATCCGCCCGGGTGCCCGATGCTGCGATATCGCGGCCGAGCTGAACGAGATCTTCCATCGCTATGACGTGCTGAAGTATCGTACCTTCGGCTACGGCCATTCGTTTGGTGTCCTGTCCCACTATTATGGGCGCGAGGCTGGGCTGGAACTGCGCGAGGATATCGATACCGTGCTGACGCCCAATATGGTGGTCTCGATGGAACCGATGCTAATGCTGCCTGAAGGACAGCCGGGCGCTGGTGGCTATCGCGAACATGACATCCTGGTCGTGACAGCTGACGGGGCCGAGAATATTACCAAGTTCCCGTATGGTCCAGAGCACAATATCGTGAAGCGCTGATCCGCTGTCGCCTGAAGTGCCGATCCCGGTTTGCTCGGGGTCGGCACTTCATGGCCTGATGCATTTGCATGATGTGTCACTATACATAACATAAGAAGCTCCTCCGATCGGTAGGGGCCGGAAAGGATCGGTTGTACGGGAGGTCCATGAATACGCTTTTCGATCTCGTCGCGACTTCCATGCCGGACATACAAAGCAGTCTGGATGCCCGTGGGATTCCTATCCAGAGGGCCGGTGTACGAGGGATTCGTTATCCAATGCTGTTGCTTGTCTCCGCGACCGTTTCTCAGCAAGTCGTCGCACATTGGGAGATGACCGTGGCGCTGCCAGCCGAGGATAAGGGCACCCATATGTCGCGATTCATCGAAGTGCTGGAAGCCTGGCGCGAAACACCGATGTCACCGGACGGCTTCTGCTGCATGGCACGGGCCATATGTGATCGGCTGGATGCAAAAATTTGTGATGTGGCCGCCCGCTTCCCCTATTTCCTGGAAAAGGCGGCCCCGGTGTCCGGCCTGCACAGTCTCATGGATTACCAGGTCAGCTGGGTGGCCCACGCCTCGCAGGGCGCGCCAACCCGGTTCTCGCAGCAGGTCCAAGTGCCTGTGACCAGCCTGTGCCCCTGCTCTAAAGCGATTTCCGAGTACGGGGCACACAACCAGCGCTCGCATGTCCAGGTTTCCCTCGACTATGAAACGCCCATGGCGGTGGATCTGGATGTGTTGATTCGCGGTGTGGAGGCGCAGGCCTCTTCGCAGTTATGGGGTCTGCTCAAGCGTGAGGATGAAAAGTTCGTCACCGAGCAGGCATACGAGAATCCAAAATTCGTCGAAGACCTGGTGCGTGATGTGGCTGTCCTGTTGCGGCGGCTGCCCGGCGTGGCATCCTATCAAGTAGAGGCCGAGAATTTCGAGTCGATTCATAATCATTCGGCCTATGCCATGGTGAACAACAGGAACGAACGATGAACGAGAGTCTAGCAAGCCGATATTCCAGTCTGCCAGCGGGCGTGATGCAGAGGCAGCCCTTGCTGTGGCTAAACCCGGGCTACGATGCCGGATCCGACGGGACAGCCGTTGCCTTGGATCCAGCTGTGGCCGAAGCGCGATTCGCTCGCTGCGCAGGTCTGTTGGAGCAAGTATTCCCCGAATTGCGGGCCAATGCGGGCCAGCTGGATTCACCCCTGACGCCGATTCCTCGCTTCAGGGATTTGATATTCCATGGCGAATCAGCCGGGGCCTGGTTACTCAAGCGGGATGATGCCTTGCCCGTGGCGGGATCCGTCAAAGCACGAGGCGGTTTTCACGAAGTGCTGTCATTGGCCGAACGGATCGGCACCGAAGAGGGGTTGTTGCGTGACGATACGGATCGCCGTGTACTAGCCAGTCCACGAGGACAAGCTATCCTGGGCCGCCACACTCTGGCGGTCGGCAGTACTGGCAACCTGGGCCTGGGCATCGGCCTGATCGGGGCGGGCCTGAGTCTGCGCGCAGTGGTGCATATGTCCGCAGATGCCAAGGAATGGAAGAAACAACGCTTGCGCAAGCACGGGATCGATGTCGTGGAACACTCTGGCGACTATGCGGCCGCAGTGGCCGCCGGCCGGGCGATTGCACAGGCCGACCCCATGATGCATTTCGTCGATGACGAGCATTCCGAGGCCCTGTTTCTGGGATATGCCGCGGCAGCGCGCGAGTTGCAAACGCAGTTGCGGGCGGCCGGTCGGTTGGTCGACGCTGATCATCCGCTGTTCGTCTATCTGCCGTGCGGGGTGGGTGGAGCACCGGGCGGCATCCTGTTTGGCTTGAAACGTTTGTTTGGCCGACATGTGCATGGCTTCTTCGTCGAGCCGACGGCATCCCCCTGCATGCTGGTGCAGTTGGCGTGCGGCGTACGGCACCCGGTGTCCGTCTACGACGTCGGGCTGGACAACCGCACCGAGGCCGATGGCCTTGCGGTGGGGCTGGCCTCGCCGCTGGTTGCGCCGTTGATCGAGCCCCTGCTGTCGGGGGTGTTCACGGCTGATGAGCCAATTTTCTATGGCGACGCTTGGCGCCTGGAAAACGCGGAGAATATCTATGTGGAGCCTTCCGCGGCGACCGGCTTGCGTGGGCCCGCGTG
Source organism: Castellaniella sp. FW104-7C03 (assembly GCF_040276085.1). Classification (NCBI taxonomy): domain Bacteria; kingdom Pseudomonadati; phylum Pseudomonadota; class Betaproteobacteria; order Burkholderiales; family Alcaligenaceae; genus Castellaniella; species Castellaniella sp. FW104-7C03. The sequence goes on along the minus strand of NZ_JBELOK010000005.1, from coordinate 138,187 downwards.
GGTCCTGGATTCGCCACTGGGTCGGGCTTATCTTCAGCGCCATGGCCTGGAATCTGTCATGGATCAGGCAAGCCATGTTATCTGGAGTACCGGCGGGTCGCTGGTTCCAGAAGCCATCCGCCAGGAATTTCGCGAGAGAGGGTGTCGTGTCGCGTCCCATTCTGGCAACGATTGATGCGGGGGCCCTGGCGCTCAATCTAAGCCGTGTGGCCCGCCGTCTGGCGGACGATACGGCTGCGCCGGCGCGCATCTGGGCTGTGGTCAAGGCCAACGCCTACGGCCATGGCCTGGAAGCCGCTGTGCGCGGCTTTGCTGCGGCTGATGGTCTGGCCCTGCTCGATCTCGACGAGGCGGTGCGATGCCGCGACCTGGGCTGGCGGCGGCCCATCCTGCTTCTGGAAGGCTTCTTCAAGCCGCAGGATCTGAATGTGCTGGCTCATCACTCGATCAGTACGGTGGTGCACAGCCATGCGCAAATGGACATGCTGGCAGCGCATTCCGGCCGCGTCGGCGTCGATGTTCACATCATGCTCAATTCCGGCATGCATCGGCTGGGATTTCAGCCAGGGGAATACCGCGCCGCATTCGACCGCGCGCGGGTGTTGCAAAGGGCCGGCGTGCTGGGGGCCGTCGGCAAGATGACGCATTTCGCCCGGGCCGATGACGATCTGGCCGTGACGCGGGAGCAGCTGGAATGTTTCAGCCGCGTCACGGCAGGGCTTCCTGGCCCAGTCAGCGTCTGTAATTCGGCCGCGGTTCTAGCACCCGGCCTGGCTGCCCGGATCCCGGGGGATGAGCAATGGACACGGCCCGGGATTTGTCTGTATGGAGCGTCCCCTTATATGGGCCGGGATGCCGAATCCCTGGGGCTGCGTCCGGCCATGACGCTGAGCTCCGAACTGATCAGTGTCCATGTGCTGCCGGCGGGCGAGGCGATCGGCTACGGCCACGCATTCCGCACGGATCACGACATGCGGGTGGGGATCGTTGCCTGCGGCTATGCGGATGGCTATCCCCGCCACGCCATCACCGGTACTCCGGTGGTGGTGGCTGGCGTGCGAACCCGGCTGGTGGGCCGGGTTTCCATGGACATGCTGTCCGTGGACTTGGATCCCGTGCCCGCTGCGGACGTCGGGTCGCCCGTCGTTTTGTGGGGGGATGGCGGGCCTTCAGTGGATGAGGTTGCCTGGTCATCCAGCACGATTGCCAATGATCTGCTGGCAGGGTTGACGCATCGCGTCCCACGTTGCACTCGGTAGGTACTGGTTCGCTTCCAGACAATTTGATGTCGTTTCCAACAATGAGCCCCACGGTCGGAACCCGTAGGATCGTCATTACAGGCAACCTGAAACAATGACATAAACAAGACGGAGACAAAGGAGTGGCTGGCCCAGGTTCCCTCGCGGTGTGCCGGTTCGATGCTTTCAGGTGTCCTGGTGATGGCCAGGCCCGTTGTCCAACCCACAGCGCATGACATTTGTACGGAAGTAAATCCTGAAAGGGCGACTGTCCCTTTCGTTGTTTCCAATAGCGCTAATCAATATCGGATTTCATATCGGATATGGCCAGGTACGACTGAGGAGGAATGGAACATGAAACTTCCCTTGAAACGCAGCGATTTTGCATCCCGTCGGCGTTTTGTCACGAAACTCGGAGGGCTGGTGGGTGCCGCAGCCGTCACCAGCGCGCTTCCGCTACGCAGTGCGTGGGCTCTGGAACAGTTGACGATGCTGACCTGGAACGGCTTCGCCGAGCGCGAGGTAGTCGGGGACTTTGTGGACAAGCATGGCGTCAAGATCCGCGCCAAATACTATACCGGCGGGGACGAGATGCTGGCGCTGATCTCCCAGTCGCCGCCGGGTACTTACGACGTTATTCTCGCGGACGGCGAATATGTCCAGCAGCTACGGACCGCGGGTTATATCGAAAAGCTGAATCCGGCGGACTATCCCTTTAATGATTATTTTCCGGAATTTCGTAGATTTCCCATGCTATGGCATGAGAACGACATGTATGCGTTGCTGATGCGTTTCGGATTCCTGGGGGTGTCGTTCAATACCAAATATATTACCGACGAGCAGGCAAGCTCCTACGAGATGTTCTGGGACAAGAAGCTCAAAGGCAAGGTTGCGCATTTCGACTGGCATCTGCCCAATCTCGGTCAGATGAGTCTGCTGAACGGAAATTCCAAGCCTTACGATATCGATGCCGCTGCCTGGCAAAAGGTGCAGGACAAAACCATGAGCCTGCGTCCGCAGATCGCTGGGTTCTTCGGCTATGGCGGCACGCTTTCAGCGTTGAAAACCGAGCAGGTCCACGCCATGCTGGGCATCGGCGACTGGATTACCGGCCTGCTGGCGCGGGATGGCGGTTCGTTCAAGACTGTCGTGCCCAAGGAAGGCGGTCTGCAATGGGACGAATGCCTGTGTATCGGCAAGGGCAGCCAGAAGGTCGGATTGGCCACCCAGTTCCTGCAATATATGTCCACCCCGGAAGGGCAGGTCAAGGCGGCGACTATGAAGGCTTACCCGGCCTTGATCCCGAATCAAGAGGGATGGAAACTCCTGGCAAAGGTCAATCACGTGGCGGCTGAACGTGGGGGCATGCTGATGGATGAGTACAACGTGATGAACATCATCCGGGAAGGTCGCATCCATGATCGGCAGCTTCCGGTCAAGCAATCGCTGCAGGACTGGAATAATTTCTGGCAGAAGTACAAGAGCGCTTGAGCAATCCCTGACCAGGCTGGTCGTGCCCAATGCAGCACTGTGGTGGGCACGAGCCTGGTCAGCGGCTTGCGGTTTCAGAGTCGGTCCCCTGGCTCAAAAGCAGAAAGCCCGCAAAGGGCCTGATTGGGCCTTGTGGCACAGGAGGTTTCGGTGATAATCCCGCATCAGAGTTCAATGCGATCCCCTGGCGCCGCGGCGGACGCGCGCAAGTTGCGACGGAAGTCGCCGCGTGCCGGGCATTTCGTTCCAAAACAGAGGCTATATGCCTTTTCCCTGAGCCTGCCGCCGCTTGTGTGGCAACTGCTCTTTCTGGTCTTCCCGGTAGTGTTCCTGCTGGTCATTACCTTCTGGTCGGTCGAGTTCTTCCGACTGAAGCCAGATTTTACGTTCGCCAATTGGGCATTCATCTATACGCGCGGCTATTTTTACGATGCATACGCTCTGACCTTCGGGATGGCGATTCTCACCGCAGTCGTCATCAGTGCGATTGCTTTTCCATGCGCCTACGCAATCGCTTTCAAATTTCGGAGTTCCGCACGACAGCTCGCACTGCTGTTGTTGATCATCCCGTTTTTCACCAGTTACCTGGTGCGTGTGTATGCCTGGCAGGTCGTCCTGGCGGATTCAGGGATTGTCAATATGCTCCTGAAATGGCTATCCCTGCCGCCGGTGGCGATGCTCAATACCCTGGGGGGCACCTTGATCGGATATGCCACCCTGTGCCTGCCGCTGGTGACCTTGCTGCAGTTGCTCAGCCTGATCTACGTGGACCGTAATCTGGTGGAAGCGTCCCATAACCTGGGGTGTGGCCGTCTTGGCACGATCTGGCACATCATCATCCCGTCCGCCAGAATCGGCATCATGATCGCGGCGCTGTTCTGTTTCATCCTGACGTTTGGCGATTTTGTCAGTCCTTTGTATTTGGGAGGAGGCCTGAGAACCGTACTGAGCACCGTGATCATCGACACCGTCAAGTCCGGCCAGCAATGGCCACAGGCGGCCGTGGTGGCGGTGACGATGGTCGTAACTTTGCTGACGGTTGCCCTGGCGGCAATCTGGTTCGCCTACCGGAGGCCGAAATGAACGAAAACCGATGGATCAATCTGACGCTTTATTGCTATGCCTTTGGGATATTCGTATTCATCTTTACCCCCATCGCGGCCAGCTTTGTCTTTTCATTCAACGCGGATCGTTTTCCAACCTTGCCCCTGGGCGATTTCAGTTTTCAGTGGTATCGGGACATTATCTCCGACGCCGATATCTGGCTGGCGTTTGGAAACAGCGCAAAAGTCGGTTTCACCGTTGCGGTGGTGTCCACCGCGCTTGGGTTTTGCGCCGCATATACCGATCATCGCTATCGGTTCTTCGGCAAATCGGTCTATCTGACGCTGGCGCTGCTGCCGCCGACCATTCCGGTGGTCATCATGGGACTGGCGATGCTGGCGTTTCTGTCGCGCGTCAGTCTGTCGGGCAATATCCAGGCGGTCATGATCAGTCACATCGTCATGTGCGCCCCGTTTGCGATGGCGGTGATCCGGATGCGCCTGGCACTGATGCCCGCCGACATGGAGGCGGCAGCCTGGAATCTGGGCGCCAGCCAGTGGCGTGCGTTATGGCACGTGATCCTGCCTTTTTCCCTGCCCAGCATCGGTGCGGCGCTATTTGTGACCATGGCCGTGTCGTTTGATGAGTATGCCGTTGCCTGGTTCGTGTCGGGGCTGGATCCCACGGTTCCGGTCAGCATCCTCACGACCTTGCAGGGACGCGTCAGCCCGACGATCAACGCGATCGGTTCCATCGTATTCACAGTCACCATCATGCTGGTTGTCCTGGCGCAGATTCTGTTGCTGCGGCATGGGAAAAACAAGACTCGAAAAATTTTGGCCACGGCCAAAGGGGAGTGAAAACATGAATCGTCCTTTGGTGGAACTGGATAATGTCAGCAAGTCCTTTGGGGGCTTTACCGCCGTCGAATCGATCAACCTGAACATCAGTGAAGGCGAATTCCTGGCAATCATGGGCTCAAGCGGCTGCGGCAAGACAACGACCCTGCGGATGCTGGCCGGTCTGGATCAGCCCACGCAAGGCGAAATTCGCCTCAACGGAGAACGCATCAACGAGCTGAGTACCTGGGATCGTGACACGCCCCTGGTGTGGCAGAACCTTGCGCTATTCCCCTTTCTGAACGTCACTGAGAATGTCGAGTTTGGTCTTCGGATGCGCGGCGTCCAGAAGGCCGAGCGCAGGCGCCGGGCTGGAAAATGGCTGGAGCGCATGGGGCTTGACGAGTTTGCGAATCGGGACATCAGTCAGTTATCGGGGGGCCAGCGCCAGCGGGTTGCGCTGGCCAGATCCCTGGTGACCGAACCCCCTATCCTGTTGCTCGACGAGCCACTGAGCGCTCTGGATGCAAACCTGAAGGTGCGCATGCAAGGCGTACTGACCGAGCTACAAAAGGAGATCGGCATCACCTTTGTGTATGTCACCCATAGTCATTCCGAAGCCTTCGCGATGGCCGATCGGGTGGTGATCATGAGCCAGGGCCATATTGAACAGGTGGGTACCCCTCAGGAAATCTATTCCATGCCATGCAACCGGTTTGTGGCGGAATTCATTGGCGGCAAGAACATCATCGAAGGCAAGGTAGCCAATATCGCCAGTGACAAGATCGTTGTCAAGTCCGATCATGGGGTCCTTGAAACGCCTTTGGCGGCGGGCGGGCGCGTTGCCAAAGGAGATCCGGTGACTTTGTATGTCGGTGCCGAGGACATGCGCTTTGCCGGGCCGGGCGGTGCAGGCCAGAATCGTTTGCGGTGTCGCGTAGTCGGAGAAGAGTTCGTTGGTGCCATCATGACGATCCATCTCCAGACGGAAACCGGCCTGGAATTGCAGGCGCAGGTCCCCTATGCCGGGCGCGCGAGATTGCCGGTGGAAGACGATGGCTGGGTTCATGTCAGCTGGGATGTGCAGGAGACCCGCATTCTGGGTTCCCAGGCCTGAGCGCATGCGGCTTTAGGCGTGGTTTCGTTTTCTGGCAAATAAAGGTCGTTTCTGAAAAAAGCCGCCAGGCTTCCTGTCTCTAAGATGGATTGGACGGATGCTGAAAATGCGCCGCCGCTCAATCACCAGAGCCGGTACACTCCCGGGATATAACGGGGGGCCGGCGCACCTTCGAGGAGACACTACATGGAATACGGTACAGCCAGAATTCCGCATGACAAACGTGAGTATGGGTTTTTTGACCAGGTTGTGACCTGGTTCGGGTCTGGGGTCAACACCGGATCCTGGTATTTTGGTGGAATGGCTGCGGCCATCGGCATGAGCTTCGTCTGGCAATATGCCTTCATCTATTTGCCGTTGATGATGATTCCCTGGGCCATGATTGGCTGGATTTCCTGGAAACATGGGGCTTCTACTGTAACCTGCACAGTTCCCGCCCTGGGCGTTCGTGGATCACGTTGGGCCGGCATTGGTGAGTTCTTTGGAATGATTGGCTGGCCCAGCATCAATACCTTCATCGCGGCCATCTCATTGACCTATGTGTTCCACGAAATGTGGGGTAGTCCAACCTATGGGCAGCCTGGTTCCACGACGCCGCTGATTTTAGGGATTCTGGTGACGGCCGTTGTGCAGGGCGTGATCGTGGTGGTGGGACATCGCGCCATCAAATATCTCGAATGGATTTCTGTGGTGTTGCTGGTCGTGCTGGGCGTTTGGGAGACGATTGTTGTCCTGCAGCACTGGGACTACGCCAAGATAGCCAGTCTGACCTTGCCACAGGCTCAGCATACACCAGCATTCTATTTTGATCTGGCCTTCGGGTTTTGCTGGGGCTGGGCGATGATTGGCGATTTTGGCCGCTTTGCCAAAGGGCCGGGCGCAGCCACGGCAGGCAGCTGGCTGGGCGTTAATCTGGGTCAAGGCTGGTTCATGATCGTCGGTGCCATCGGCGTGATTGGTGTTGTTCTGGAAACAGGCGTTTTCGACCCTAACAACTCAGATCCCAGTTCTACCATTGCTTCTCTGGGGCTGGGTACTGTCGCCTTTCTGGTCGTGTTTTTTGCCACCGTCAGCACCAACGTCACCGTACTCTATGGGGCGGGCATGGGGCTTGTCGGTGCTACGCGCAGCGAATCCCCCAAGCGTTATATGCTGCTTATTGCGCTCCTGCAGTTTGGAATGTGCTTTTTGCCGCTAGCCTTCGACAAATTTATTGAGTATTTCGAGTTTTTCCTCGGAATTGTCGGAGGGATCTTCATACCGTTGTGGACCTTGGTAGTAGTTGACTATTTCATCGTACGCAAATGTCAGGTCAAGGACGAGGATTTGTTTGCCGAGAGTTTTCCCGATGGTTCCACCAAGAGCCGGCTGGGCGATTGGAACGCGACGGGTTGGATCTCGATGGCGTTGGGCCTGGGAACGTTCTACCTGCTGCATTACATCCTGACGGATGCGGCTGCGATCTGGACAGCATCTTTTCCGGCGATTGGCATGACGGCGGTCAGTTATTTGGTGCTGACTTTAGGCTTCAAAATGGGACGTACGCGTCTGATCTGATTGGGTGAAACATGAATCAAGTGCGTATTGCGGAGTTGGCCTGGCCGACTTACGCGGACAAAGTTAAGAATGGGGCGGCCGTGCTGTTGCCTATCGGAGCGCTCGAACAACATGGCCCCCACATGAGTATGAATCCGGATGTTCTGCTGCCGACCGCCATCTCAGAACGTGTGGCTGCACAGGTGGGTGCTCTGGTGGCGCCGGCCATTGCATATGGCTATAAATCGCAGCAAAAAAGCGGCGGCGGCAATCATATGCCGGGGACAACCAGCCTGGACGGGCTGACTGTCACCAGCATCATCCGTGATGTGCTGAAGGAGTTGGCACGCCACGGCGTGCGCAAAGTCGTGCTCGTCAATGGTCATTATGAGAACTCCGCGTTCATCACCGAGGGAGTCGATCTGGCATTGCGAGAGCTGCGCTGGGATAGCATACGGGATTTTCGCTGCATTATCCTGTCGTATTGGGATTTCATCGATCAGAAGACGATTGATCAAATCTATCAGGGGGATTTTCCTGGCTGGGCTGTGGAACATGGTGGGGTGTTGGAAACTTCTTTGATGCTGCATTTGCATTCTGATCTGGTTGACATGAGTCAGGTGCAGGATCATCCGCCAGCCGTGTTCCCGCCCTACGATTTCTTCCCGATCAGGCCGGAATGGACACCGGAGTCAGGTTGTCTGTCATCAGCCAGCCGAGCCAGCGCGGAACATGGCAAGCTGATCTTGGCAGTTTGTGTACAGGGCATTACAAATGCGCTACGGACAGCTTTCGACTGAGAGATCGTGCCAGAGTCGGGCGGCCTGCTGGAGGGCGTCCGGCTCTCGTCGGGTTAACCTTAAAGCACCACTGTCCGGTGCCCACTGATGAAGATCCGATGTTCCAGATAGTTGCGTACGGCCTGAGCCAGTGCACGGCATTCCAGGTTGCGGCCGGTGGCCAGCAACTGGTCGGGGGTTTGTGTGTGATCAACTGGTTCGACGGCCTGGGTGATGATCGGGCCTTCGTCCAGATCGTCAGTCACGAAATGAGCAGTCGCGCCAATTACTTTGACACCGCGCTCGTAGGCCTGGTGATAAGGGCGGGCGCCCTTGAATCCGGGCAGGAAGGAATGGTGGATATTGATGGCGCGGCCCGCCAGTACCTTGCTGGTCTCGGGGCGCAGAATCTGCATGTAGCGGGCCAGAATGACCAATTCGGCATCGGTCGTGTGTGCCAGGTTCAGGATGGTGGCTTCCTGTTGCGGCCGGTTGTCGCCGGTCACGGGCAGATGGTGAAAGTTGATCCCGGCGGCCTCGGCATGATGGCGCAGAGTATCGTGGTTCGAGGCGATGGCGGCGATCTCCATGGGTAACTCGCCCATGCGGGTGCGAAAGAGCAAATCGGCCAGGCAGTGCTCCAGCTTTGAGACCAGGATCAGTACCTTCGGTCGCTTTGACATGTCGTGGATGGCCCAGCGCATCGAAAAGCGCTTTGCCAGTTTGGCGAAATCGTGGTTCAGCGAGTGGCTGTCCAGCGTTTGGGGGGGTTCAGTATGAAAGACACAACGGACAAAAAATTGTTGGGTGTTTTTTTCATCGAAGACGGTGAACTCGTCGATGTAGCCTTGCCGCTGCTCCAGAATCGACACGATAGCTGCGACTTGTCCAGCCTTGCTGGGGCACGATACCGTCAGGCAAAACAGCGTGTGCTCGGCCGACGGCGTTTGGGATGGTGAAGTCTGCATGATACGTCTCCGGTCTTGGTGGGATGGTTGGCACTGTGCGCCAGTGCCGTATCCAGACTCACTACATCATGGGGCGGTATGTCCGCCTAGAATGAAAACGTCATGGCGCCTGAATGAATTGGCATGGAGAGACTAAATCATATGAATAAGGGGCCCGTCCGTTTTGGCTTCATTTTGCTGCCAAGTTTCACCCTGACTGCTTTTTCGGGCATGCTGGATGTGTTGCGCCTGGCCGGTGATGAAGGTGACCAAAGCCGCCCGGTGCGTTGTGCCTGGCAGGTGGTCGATGAATCCCTGGTGCCGGTTCGCTCCAGCAGTGGGATTCAGGTGGTGCCCTCAGAACCGCTGGGTGATCCTGCCCGTTTCGATTATGTGGTTGTCGTTGGGGGTTTGCTGCAGCGCCCACCTGTCAGTTCCCGGGTGCTCGAATTTATCCGCGAAGCGGCGACTCAGGACGTGCATCTCGTGGGCCTGTGTACAGGGGTATTCACCCTGATGCAGGCCGGTGTGCTGGATCAGCACCGCATCTGCATCAGCTGGTTCCATTATTGGGATTTCCTCGAACGCTTTCCCAGGATCGATCCAGCGCAAGTGGTGGCCGACCGTCTGTATGTTTTCGACCGGCGCCGTATCACATGCTCGGGCGGCCGGGCCTCGATCGATGTCGCAGCCGAGATCCTGCGTCGCCATATCGACCAGTCCATTGTGCAAAAAGCCCTGCGCATTTTGCAGGTCGAGGATACGGGCCGGGCCAGCGCTGCTCAGCCATTGCCGCCGGGAATCCAGCCGACGACCCATCCCGTGGTGCGGCGTGCAGTTCTGCTGATGGAACAGCATGTGGGCCGGGCCCTGAGTCTGGACGAGCTAGGTAGCAAACTAGGTATTTCCGTGCGCCACCTGGAACGGCTCTTCAAGGAGGCAACCGGACAGGGGCCTCAGGCCTATGCGCGTGGCATGCGCCTGCGGTTGGCAGCCTGGATGCTGACTCATACGACGAAAACCATTGCCGTGATCGCATCGGAATGCGGGTTTGCCGATGCGTCCCATTTTGGGCGCGAGTTCCGCTCGGCCTTCAAAATGCCGCCCAGTGCGTGGCGCAGCCATGCCCAGCTGCCCGATACTCTGCTGTCGCCGCCTGATCCTTTGGTCGATTATGTCAGCGAGGTATTCCCCAGGCGCAATGAGTTCTTCTGATGTAGCCAGAATCTTCCACGGGTACGGCGAATTAGTTCTATCGAGTTTCGCCCGCCTTTGATGTACTGCACCCACAACGCCAACTGAGGTGCACCATCATATGAGCGAGGAGACCATGAGTAATCGTTACTCAATCTTCAGCCTGATTCGTAACGGGCTGAATCACAATGAAAACTGGGGCCGTGCGTGGCACAGCCCCGAGCCCAAGCGTGAATACGATGTCGTGGTGATCGGCGCGGGCGGGCATGGCCTGGCCACCGCCTATTACCTGGCCAAGGTGCATGGCATCCACAATGTTGCCGTGCTGGAAAAAGGTTGGCTGGGCGGCGGCAATACGGCGCGCAATACCACGATCGTGCGCTCGAACTATCTCTGGGACGAATCAGCCCAGCTCTACGAAAAGGCGATGCAGCTCTGGGAAGGCCTGTCGCAGGACCTGAACTACAACGTCATGTTCAGCCAGCGCGGCGTCATGAATTTGGCCCACAATCTACAGGAAGTGCGTGACACTCAGCGGCGCATCAATGCCAATCGCTACAACGGGGTTGATGGCGAATGGCTGACGCCGGCGCAGATCCAGGAGATCGTGCCCAACATCAATCTGGACAGCCGCTATCCTGTGCTGGGGGGGTCGTTCCAGCGGCGTGGCGGTGTAGCCCGCCATGATGCCGTGGCCTGGGGGTTTGCGCGCGCAGCGGATCAGCTGGGTGTGCACATTATCCAGAACTGCCCGGTGACCAATATCCGGAAGAAAAATGGCGCCATTGAAGGCGTGGATACGGGCAAGGGATTTATCAAGGCCAAGAAAGTCGCCGTCGTGGTGGCCGGCCATTCCAGCGTATTGGCCGACATGGCGGGCATTCGTCTGCCCATCGAGAGCCATCCCCTGCAGGCACTGGTCTCTGAGCCCGTCAAACCCTGCATTCATACCGTCATTATGTCCAATGCCGTGCACGCCTACATCAGCCAGTCGGACAAGGGCGATCTGGTGATCGGGGCGGGAATCGATCAGTATCTGGGCTACGGTCAGCGTGGCAGCTTCCAAAGCATCGAACACACGCTGCAGGCCATCGTTGAGATGTTTCCTTCCCTGAGCCGCGTGCGTATGAACCGCCAGTGGGGGGGCATCGTGGATGTGTCGCCTGATGCGTGCCCGATCATCACCAAGACTGAGATTAAAGGGCTTTATTTCAACTGCGGGTGGGGAACCGGGGGGTTCAAGGCCACGCCGGGTTCGGGCTGGGTCTTTGCGCACACGGTGGCGCATGACAAACCGCATCCCCTCAACGAGGCCTTCTCCGTCGACCGCTTCTATAGCGGCCATCTGATCGACGAGCACGGCGCCGCCGCCGTAGCTCATTGAAGGAGACATCATGCTGCAGATCAAATGCCCCTGGTGCGGGGATCGTGCCGAAAGCGAATTCAGCTATGGGGGGGAAGCCGGCATCGTGCGTCCCGTGGACAACTCAACGATGGACGACCGGCAGTGGGGCGATTATGTATTCATGCGCCGCAATACTTTCGGGCTGTTTCGCGAGCAGTGGGTTCACACCCATGGTTGCCGTCGTTGGTTCATCGCCGAGCGCGACACCAGAACCTATGACATCCAGGGCTACGAGACCTTCGATGGCCAGGGCCGCGATACCGCCGAACCGATTCAGGAGGCCGTATGAATCAGAACAGTCGTCTGCCTCAGGGTGGCCGCGTGCAGCGCGGCGTGCCAGTGCATTTCTCCTTCAATGGCAAGGCCTATACCGGCCTGCAGGGTGACACGCTGGCCTCGGCGCTGCTGGCCAATGGCGTGCATTTCGTGGCGCGCAGCTTCAAGTATCACCGCCCGCGTGGCATCATGACTGCCGGAGTCGAAGAACCCAATGCCCTGGTGCAGCTGGAAAGCGGTGCCTATACCATACCCAATGCGCGCGCGACCGAGGTCGAGCTCTATGAAGGCTTGCGCGCAACCAGCGTCAACGCCAAGCCGGACATCGAGCATGACCGCATGGCGATCATGCAGCGCTTTGCGCGTTTCATTCCGGCGGGTTTCTACTACAAGACCTTCATGTGGCCGCGCAGCTGGTGGGGCAAATACGAGGAACGAATCCGTGATGCCGCAGGGCTGGGTTCAGTGCCCGACACCCGGGATCCTGACCGCTACGAGAAGCGCTATGCGCACTGTGATGTACTGGTGGTGGGGGCTGGGCCGGCGGGGCTGGCCGCAGCCTGCGCGGCCGGCCGTACCGGAGCGCGGGTTCTTCTGGTGGATGACGGCGGCGAGGCGGGGGGCAGCCTGTTGCGCACTCAGGAAACCATCGACGGCAAGCCGGCGCTGGATTGGGTGGCCGAGCGCATGTCCGAGCTGTCTGCCCAGCCAGAAACGCGGGTGCTGCAGCGCACCACCGCCTTTGGCTACCAGGATCACAATCTGATCACCGCCTGCGAGCGGCTGCACGATCACTTGCCGATCGCCCAGCGCAGCGGCGTGCGGGAGCGCATCTGGAAGATCCGGGCGCGACATGTGGTGCTGGCGACTGGCGCCCACGAGCGGCCGCTGGTATTCGGCAACAACGATATCCCGGGTGTGATGCTGGCGGGTGCTGTCTCCACCTATATCCACCACTATGGCGTGCTGCCGGGCCGTCGTGCTGTCGTGTTTACCAATAACGACAGTGCCTATCAAACTGCAATCGACCTGAAACGTCACGGTGCCGATGTCACGGTTGTGGATCCGCGCGTACTCAGCCATGGGACCGTCCCGGCCGAGGCTGAACGCCTGGGGATTCGGATCATCCATCAGACGGTGGTGGCCGAGGCGCGCGGTGGCAAGCATGTGACTGGTGTGCGCCTACGTGGCCATGGCGTGAGTTTGCGCGACGGGATCGATGCGCTGACCTGCGACCTGCTGGTCATCTCGGGCGGCTGGAATCCCGTCGTACATCTATACGCTCAGTCGCGCAGCAAACCGCGCTGGTGCGAGGAACGTGCCTGCTTCGTGCCAGATGGGGCGGCACAGCCACTTGGCAGTGCCGGTGCCGCCAATGGCGACTTCGATTTGCAGGCGGCTCTGGATGGCGGCGTACGTGCGGGCCTGCGGGCGGCCGAGGGCGCCCCGGGGACGCGACCCGCTGATTTGCCTGCATGGTCTGCTCGCCCCATCGAGGTCACGCCGCTGTTACCGTTGTGGTCGGTCGGCAAGGGCAAGGATGCTACGCGGGGCCCGAAGCAGTTCATCGATTACCAAAACGATGTCTCTGTATCGGATATCCTGCTGGCGGTCAGCGAGGGCTACCATTCGGTCGAGCACGTCAAGCGCTACACGGCGATGGGCTTTGGCACTGACCAGGGCAAGCTGGGCAACATCAATGGCATGGGCGTACTGGCGGAAGCCCTGAAGCAGAGCATCCCGGCGACAGGAACCACCACGTTCCGTCCCAATTACACGCCGGTCAGCTTTGGCGCCCTTGCCGGACGAGAGCTGGGCGACTGGTTCGACCCAATCCGCCGAACCTGCCTGCATGACTGGAATCTGGAGCAAGGCGCGGTCTTCGAGGACGTGGGCAACTGGAAGCGCGCCCATTATTACCCGAGGCCGGACGAGGACATGCATGCAGCCGTGCGGCGTGAATGTCTGGCCGTGCGCAACAGCGTCGGCATCCTGGATTACAGTACTTTGGGCAAGATCGATGTACGGGGCCCGGATGCGGTCGAATTCCTCAATCGCCTGTATATCAATTCCTGGACCAAGCTGCAGCCCGGCCGCTGCCGCTATGGCCTGCTGCTCGACGAAAACGGCATGGTCATGGACGACGGCGTAAGCATCCGCCTGGCCGAGGATCATTTCCTGCTGACCACCACTACTGGCGGTGCCGCTCGCATCATGAGCTGGATGGAGCGCTGGCTGCAGACCGAATGGCCGAATCTGCAGGTCTATCTGACCTCGGTGACTGACCAGTTCGCTGTGACCACTGTCGCAGGCCCCAATGCCCGCAAGGTGCTGGCCGCCGTCTGCAAGGACATCGATTTCAGCGGTGAGGCCTTCCCCTTCATGAGTTTCCGGGAAGGCACCATCGATGGTGTGTTTGCCCGTGTCTTGCGGGTAAGCTTCTCGGGCGAGCTATCCTTCGAGGTCTATGTGCCGGCCAATATGGGTCGCCACATCGCCGAGCGGCTGATGGAGGCCGGACAGCCCTACGAAATCACGCCCTATGGCACCGAAACCATGCACGTGCTGCGCGGCGAGAAGGGGTACATCATCGTTGGGCAGGACACGGACGGGTCGGTGACCCCGGTGGATCTGGGCATGGGCGGCATGGTGGCCAAGACCAAAGACTGCCTAGGCAAGCGTTCGCTCGCGCGCAGTCACACCAGCAGTGATGGGCGCAAGCAGTTTGTTGGCCTGCTGGCCAATGACTCCACCTGCGTGCTGCCAGAAGGCGGTCAGATCCTGCAGGGGCCCACCCAAGCAACCATCGCCCCGATGTTTGGCCACGTGACATCCAGCTATATGAGCCCGATCCTGGGACGGTCCATTGCCTTGGCCCTGCTCAAGGACGGCCATGCGCGGATGGGCCATGAAGTAACAGTAGCCACGGCTGATGGCCGATTCATGCCGGCGCGTGTCTGCAGCCCGGTGTTCTACGATCCTGAAGGAGCCCGTCAAAATGTTGACTGAAAGCAAACAGCAGACCCCGTTGACGAGCCTGCATATGGAATTTGGCCTGCCGTTGCAACACGGCGCCCCCGACCAGGTGCGTCTGAGCGAACAGCCTCAGATCAGTCTGGCCAATCTGCGGGTGGATCCTTCCGATTCGACTATGTTGGGAGCCGTTCACGCTTGCCTGGGGTTGGAGTTGCCCCTGATGCCCAATACCGTTACCCGCGGGAGGGATATCACCGCCTTGTGGCTGGCACCCGATGAGTGGCTGCTGTGCGCCCCGGCCGACGGCGCGGACAGTCTGGCGTCCCGGGTCGAACATTCACTGGCAGGTCATTGGTTCGCGGTCACGGACCAGAGCAGCGGCTATTCCGTCATTCGGCTGCACGGACCTGGGGTGCGCGATGTGCTGAATGCCGGCTGCCCGCTGGATCTGCACCCGCGTGCCTTGCCGTTTGGCTGTTGTGCTCAGTCACATTTCTTCAAGACCAGCGTACTGTTGCACCCATTGGATGAGGCGGGCGATGGCTGGGAACTGATCGTGCGTCGTAGCTTCGCCGATTATGCCGTGCGCATGCTGCTCGATGCGATGGAGAGTTGACCGCCAACCTACATGGCGGCACGGGCCGCCCATGGGTGCGCTGCGGCGCCTACCCGCGCCGCAGCGCACCCCGTATTGCGCCAGTGTCTGGCCCAGCGCCAGGTGTCGACGATGGTGGGTTCAACGAAGCCTTCGGACGCGATCTTGCCGCCCATCAGGACTTTTTCCGCCCGGGTTGCTTCCAGGTAAGTGCTGACCTTCTGGAAGTGCGCTTTCGATACCGGGGTGCCGCGTCTGACGTTTCGCATCGACGATTACGGCTCGGCATGAAATGAAAAAAGCCACTGGCAGAGTGGCTTCTGGGTGGGTGCTTCCGGTCAGGGCACGATATGGAAATCGATCACGATCTCGCCCGGATTGCGTGCCAGGTATTCAAACTCGATGTTTTCGCCAAAGTGGCCTTTGAGTTGCTGCAGCAAGGGCAGGGGGTCGTGGTCGTTGCAAAAGCGCATGGTTTCGCCGGGCTGCAGGGCCGACAGTGCGCCAAAAATGGCGGCATGGCGAAAACGCTTGGCGATGCCACGGGCGTCCAGGGGATAGGTGTTTTCGGCAAACATAGGGATAGCGTCAGAGGCCACGGTGCGTTTTCCTGCAAAGATATATGGGAGAGTCAGATTATAAAAACAGGCGGCTCTTCAAACAGGCAGGAACCCTATTCACTGCGCGGGATCCCCGGACGTTTGTGGGGAGGTTTCCCGGTGGCGCTCATCCCATTCTTTGACTGCGTCGCGCCACGCGCGTTTTTCTTCGGCGTAGGTGTCAAACACGCAAGGGCAGCAGCCATTGCCGCAGCATTCGTTCAGGTCGGGCTCGATCGGCTCGGCCGGGCGGGGGTCTGCGTCTGTGGGGATGGAGGTCATGCCCCCATTTTATGCCTTCACGCCATCCTTAGCTGCAGGATCGCCTGCCGGTAGCCGCTGGCGGGATAGACGGCCGGTATGGGCGGATGCTCGTCACTGGGTTGCAGCCTGGTGGTGGCAGACAGCAAAGTCTTGATCATGTGCTCAAGCTCCAGACGTGCCAGGGGTGCCCCAGGGCACACGTGGATACCAGCTCCATACAGCAGGTTAAGGGATGGGTCGCGATCCAGCCGAAACTCGTCCGGGTCGCCAAAGACCGCCTCGTCGCGATTGGCTGACGCCCAGATCAGGGTGACACGGTCTCCGGCTTGCAGCTGTTTGCCCGCCACCTGCACCGGGCAGCGTGGGGTGCGCCGGTTGGCAATCAGCGGCGCGTGGATGCGCAGGATCTCGTCGTTGGCGGCACGGATCAGGCCTGGGTCCTGGCGCAAGGTGTCTTGCAAGGCGGGGTGGGTGGCCAGATAGTAGGCGATGATGCCCACGCTGGAGGCCATGGTGCCCAGCTCGCCCACGGTCCAGTTGCGCAAGATGCTGACGATCTCGTCTTCGGTGGGATGACGGCCGTGGATGGTGGCCTGCATCAGGCGTGAGGTGGCGTCGTCCGGTACCTGGTCGCCCGCCTGGCGGCGCTCTTTGAGCAGGTCGCGGATGGTTTGGTCAAACTCGGTGGCGACGGCGGCAATGGCATGGGTGTCACCAGACAGGGTAGCCACGTTTTTCTTGTGTATCCACTGGCGCAAGGGCTCGTGCAGGCTGTCTGGCCAGCCCAGAAACGCGCATTGCATCCGCAGGGCAAAGGGATGGGCCAGGCCAAACATGATTTCTACACTGCTGTTGTGTGGCAGCGCCCCCACCAGGTCATCACAGATCGCTTGACACACCGGGGCAAATTCGGCCATGCGATCCGGCCCGAAGTATGGCTCGATCAGGGCCCGCCAGGCGGTGTGCTCGGGCGGATCCATGCTGTTGGGCACCGACACATGGCGTGAGGCCTGGCTGCTGAAAGTATCGTGATCCATCACGATACGCATCACATCGGCGTGGCGAAATACCGAGTGATGCAGGTAATCGCTGTGCGCCACCGGGCAGCGCTGGCGCATGTGGTCGTATGCGGCGATGGGATCAGCCAGTACTTCTGGAGAACGGGGATCCCAGTCTTGGTGTGAGCTCATGATGACCCTTGTGGGCCCGGCAGCCGGGCCGTGAAATCTGTTTCAGATGGTGATGGATCAAGGGTAAACCCTGAAGCGAGGAGAGCGTGCATGGTGATCCAATTTTTTCCTCAAGTCTTTGATCTAGCTCAATTTTGTGGTTCATCTTTGCGATATGCTGTGGTAGATCTGCCGCAAATTTCCTGGGTTTAAAGGGGTGCTCGCGGGCGTCAAGCGGGCCTTGCGAAAGTCTTGAAAATTCGCTAATCAGCCGCATATATCGGATATTGGGGCATAGGCCCCCTCCCAATACAGGGTTCCACTCATGCGATTCGACAAACTCACCACGAAGTTTCAGCAAGCGCTTGCCGATGCCCAAAGCCTGGCAGTGCGCAGTGACCATCCTTATATCGAAAACGCCCACCTGCTGTCGGCCCTGCTGGCCGACCAAGACAGCGGCACCGCCAGTTTGCTGGCCCGAGCCGGCGTAGCCGTGCCACGGCTGCAGTCCGAGCTTGAGCGCCAGATCAAGGCCATGCCCACCGTCGAAGGTGCAGAGGCCAATGTGCAAGCCAGCCGAGATCTGCAATCCGCCCTGGCGCGTACGGATAAAGAGGCCGGCCGGCGCGGCGATACCTACATTGCCAGCGAGCTCTATCTGTTGGCCATGGCCGACGATAAGGGCGAGGTTGGCCGTGCACTGCACGATGCCGGCCTGCAGCGCAAGGCCCTCGAGGCGGCCATCGAGGCCGTGCGGGGTGGCACCAATGTTACGGGCGCTGACGACGAAGACAACCGCCAGGCACTTAAGAAATACACGCTGGATCTCACCGCCCGTGCGCGTGAGGGCAAGCTCGACCCCGTCATTGGGCGCGATGATGAAATCCGTCGTACCATCCAGATTTTGCAGCGCCGCACCAAAAACAACCCCGTCCTTATCGGCGAGCCCGGTGTGGGCAAGACAGCCATCGTCGAAGGCCTGGCCCAACGTATCGTCAACGGCGAAGTGCCTGAAACCCTCAAGGGCAAGCGCATCCTGGCGCTGGATCTTGCCGGCTTGCTGGCCGGTGCCAAGTATCGGGGCGAATTCGAAGAGCGCCTCAAGGCAGTGCTTAAAGAACTGGCACAAGACTCCGGACAAACCATCGTCTTCATCGACGAGCTGCACACCATGGTGGGCGCCGGCAAAGCCGAAGGTGCCATGGATGCCGGCAATATGCTGAAACCGGCGCTCTCGCGTGGCGAACTCCATTGCGTGGGTGCAACTACCCTGGACGAATACCGCCAGTACATCGAAAAAGACGCCGCTCTCGAGCGCCGGTTCCAGAAGGTGCTGGTCGATGAGCCCAACGTCGAATCCACCATTGCGATCCTGCGCGGCCTGCAAGAACGCTACGAACTGCACCATGGTGTGCAGATCACCGACCCCGCCATTGTCGCTGCAGCAGAGCTCTCGCACCGCTACATCACCGACCGTTTCCTGCCCGACAAGGCCATCGACCTCATTGATGAGGCTGCTGCCCGCATCCGCATGGAGATCGATTCCAAGCCCGAAGTCATGGACAGGCTGGACCGCAGGATCATCCAGCTCAAGATCGAGCGCGAAGCCGTGCGCAAGGACACTGACGAAGCCTCCGAACGGCGCCTGAAAGCCATTGAAGAAGAACTCGAAACCCTGCAGCGCGAATACAACGACTACGAAGAAGTCTGGAAAGCCGAGAAAGCTGCTGTCCAGGGCTCTCAGGCCGTCAAAGAAGAAATCGAACAAGTCCGAGCCGAAATGGCCGAACTGCAGCGCAAAGGCCAATACGACAAACTCGCAGAGCTGCAATACGGCCGCCTGCCAGAGCTTGAAGCCCGCCTGCAGGCTGCCGAATCCTCTCCAAAAGATGCCGACGCCAGCAAACCCCGGCTCCTGCGCACCCAGGTAGGCGCCGAAGAAATCGCAGAAGTCGTCTCGCGCGCCACGGGCATCCCCGTCTCGCGCATGATGCAAGGCGAGCGTGCCAAACTGCTGGGCATGGAAGCCGTCCTGCACGAGCGCGTCGTGGGCCAGGACGAAGCCGTCCGGCTGGTGTCCGAAGCTATCCGCCGCTCGCGCGCTGGCCTCTCCGACCCCAGTCGTCCCTACGGCTCATTTTTGTTTCTGGGCCCCACCGGCGTGGGTAAAACCGAGCTCACCAAAGCGTTGGCGCGCTTCCTCTTTGATTCCGACAACCACCTTGTACGCATCGACATGAGTGAATTCATGGAAAAACACTCGGTTGCGCGCCTGATCGGTGCCCCCCCGGGGTACGTCGGTTACGAAGAAGGCGGCTACCTCACCGAAGCCGTACGCCGCAAACCCTATAGCGTTATCTTGCTCGACGAAGTCGAGAAAGCCCACCCCGACGTCTTCAACATCCTGCTCCAGGTACTGGATGATGGCCGCCTCACAGACGGCCAGGGACGCACCGTCGACTTTCGAAACACCGTCATCATCATGACCTCCAACATCGGCTCCCAGCACATCCAGAACATGGCCGACCAACCCTATGATGTCGTCAAAGAAGTTATCCGCGACGAACTCAAAACCGCTTTCCGCCCCGAGTTCCTAAACCGCATTGACGAAATCGTCGTCTTCCATGGCCTGGATGCCTCCCACATCGAGCCCATCGCCCGCATCCAGATCAAACGCCTGGCCGAACGCCTTGCTCAGCACGAAATGCGCCTGGAAATCAGCGACGATGCCATCAAGGAACTCGCTCGCGTCGGCTACGATCCCGTCTTCGGTGCCCGCCCGCTCAAACGGGCCATCCAGCAATACATCGAAAACCCTGTGGCCCGTCTGATCCTGGAAGGCACCTTCGGCCCCCGCGACGTCGTCCCCGTCGACTGGGATGGCGAGAAGTTCGTCTTCGAACGCACTCTTCAATAGGCCATAGTGGCACCAACACGCCACTCAACACTCGCAATCGAACAAAAGGGGCTTCGCACAATCCTTGCGCGAAGCCCCTTTTAACGTCGGCCCAGTTCAACCCAGCCCGGTACCCGCCCTACGGGAAATCAGCCTCTCGCCATCCGATCGTCGCATGCCGTCAATCGTGGAGCAGGGGGCTTGGGGGGCGCTGTTGGAGCCCATCCTCACCTCCATGGCGAAGCCGCCAAATTGCGACCTGCGCCCCCCAAGCCCCTTGCTCCGCGATGAGCTCCAAGTTAAAACCGACCACAAAACCAGCCCGAATGGCCCCCTCCAGGCCCCCTGCTCCGCGATGAGCGCCGAGTTTTAAACCTCCCCCAGCACAGCCCCCCAAAGCTCCCGAACCGCTTCCCGCTCCCGCACAAACTCTGTCATCGGCACCCGCGCCTTCTCCGCCCCCTGCAACCGCAACGCATGCTGCCGCCGCCGAAACACCCGGTACGCATCCGCCACATCCGCCGCCAGCAACCCCGAGATCAGCCCTGCCTGTGCCGCCAACCCCAACAGCGCAATATTTCCCAAATTGCCCAGAAGCTCAGGATGCGCGCCCGCC
The DNA here is from genome assembly GCF_040276085.1 of Castellaniella sp. FW104-7C03. Lineage (NCBI taxonomy): Bacteria > Pseudomonadati > Pseudomonadota > Betaproteobacteria > Burkholderiales > Alcaligenaceae > Castellaniella > Castellaniella sp. FW104-7C03. The sequence goes on along the minus strand of NZ_JBELOK010000005.1, from coordinate 117,206 downwards.
TGGCTCAGCACCAGGAACTGGGTGATGAACTCAATATCCACCATCCCCCCCCGGTCGTGCTTCAGATCGAACTCTCCACTGCGGTTCGGATGCCCCTGAGAAATCTTCTCCCGCATCGCCAGCACATCCCGACGCAAAGCCTCCGGATCCCGGGGCAACAACAAAATCCGCTGCCGGATATCGTCAAAGCGCTGCCCGATAGCCGCATCGCCCGCCACAAAACGGGCCCGCGTCAGCGCCTGATGCTCCCAGGGCCACGCCTGGTTCAGCTGGTAATGCTCAAATGCGTCAATCGGCAAAGCCAGCAGGCCGGCGTCTCCATCCGGGCGCAGGCGTAAATCAATCTCGTACAGCCGGCCCGAAGACGTCAATGTTGATAACCACGAAGCAATCCGCCGCCCCAGCTTCGCATATCGCTCGCTCGCCTCCTGATCTGGATCGTCGTACAGAAAAACAAGATCCAGATCCGAGGCGTAGCCAATTTCCTTGCCTCCCAGCTTGCCATACGCGATGATCGCAAAATGCGGCGTGCCCGGGTTTGCCCGGCGGTCTCGCGGCAACACCTGTGGCCACACCCGATGGATTGCCTCCGCCAGCATCAGATCAGCCAGTGCGGATAAATGGTCTGCCAGGCTTTCCACGCTTACTACATTTTCCAGGTCCTGCGCCAGCAGCTGGAAGGTTACCTGGTGCTGAACATCCCGCATCAGATTCATCTGCTGCTCGATATCCGGCTGCCCGTCAGGCAGCAGGCAGGCATCCAGGTCGCTGCGCAACTGTTGCGCCAGCGCCGGGAAATCCGGGGCTTCCATCAAGCTGCGCCATTCGATCAAGCTGTCAAGCAACAGCGGATAGCGGCTCAGAAATTGCGATGCCCAAGGACTGGCGCTGATCAGGCGCGCGACACGTGCCAGGGTCTCCGGATACTCGGCCAGCAAGGCCAGATAGGCGCTGCGCTGTGCAATTTGCTCTACCAGACCCAGCAGGCGCAATAACGTGGTTTGGGGGTCTTGTGTATTGGCTGCCGCCTGGCTTAAGCCCGGCAGCAGCGCGTGCAGGCGCTGCAGGCTGGTGCGTGGCAGGCTCTGGATGCGGTGGCTGTCCAGCAGGGCGTCAATCTGCTTTTGCATCTCGTCCGCCTGTGTGTCGCTAAGCCCTGTCGGGCGTATGCCGTCAGATTCGACAGAGGCTTCTTCGGGGGTGGATTCATCTCCCATGCCGGCGATACGAAACGCATTTTGAAAGCACTCCGACACGATGCGCCGGTGCTCGCCCAGCGTGGTCTGAAAATGCGTCACATCGGGATGCCCCAATGTGCTTGCCAGTGCGGCCAGTTGGTCCGGCTGGTGTGGCAGCAAGTGGGTTTGTTCGTCTTCACGATATTGAAGCACGTGTTCAAGCCGACGCAGGTAGCCGTAGGCGGCCTCCAGGCCTTGGGCCTGCTGGTCGTTCAAAATGCCTGCACGGTGCTGTTTGTGCAAGGCGGCCAGCAGGTTGCGCTGCTGTAGCGAGGGCTGTCGGCCCCCGCGGATCAACTGGTTCAGTTGCACCACAAACTCAATCTCGCGGATGCCTCCTTCGCCCAGTTTGATATTGTGCTGTGTGTCTACGCCGTGCCGTGCCTGCGCCCGGCGCTGCCAATCAGTGCGGATGCGCTCACGCAGCTTGCGCAAGGATGCCAGTGCATCAAAATCAAAATACTTGCGGTACACGAACGGGCGGCGCAGCGACTCCAGTGTTTGTGTGTGGCTCGTCCAGGTGGCTTCATCAAAAATAGGGCAGGGGATTGCCCGTGCCTTTAGCCAGGCGTAGCGCTCCCATTCGCGCCCTTGGGCTACCAGATAAGTTTCCAGTGCGGCAAAACTCCAGGCCAGGGGGCCTGCATCACCATCGGGGCGCAGGCGCAAGTCCGTGCGAAACACATAGCCGTCGGCGTCCTGCTCGGAGAGCATGGGCATCATCAGGCGACACACCTTGGCGTAGAACTCGTGGTGGCTGATGGGGCGGCGCCCATCGGTTTCACCTTCTTCGTCGTACAGCATGATGAGGTCGATGTCCGAGGACACATTAAGCTCTTTGCCCCCCAGCTTGCCCATGCCCAGGATCAGCATGTCTTGTGGCGTGCCAGTTTCTGGGTGGCGCGGGGTGCCGTGCACGGCCATCAGGGTGCGCATGGCGCAGGCATATGCTTGCCCGATTGACAGGTCTGCCAGGGCTGACATGGCCGCAACCACTTCATGCAAGGGGGCCGTGCCTGCAATATCGCGTACCATCAGGGTGTAGAACACCCGTTGGCGGACGTGTCTCAGGATGCGCTGCAACGCTGGACGATCGGGCGCAGACTGCGCGCCGAGCGCTTCTTCGAACCATGCCTGGAGTGTTTTGCGGCCGACGGCACCTGCGCAATCCTGCAGCAGTCGTGTCTCGGCGTCCGGGTGCGCCATCAACTGGCGCCGCAAGGCGCCAGACCACAGCAGGGCGGGCTTTAATATAATGGCTTCAGACATCGGGTCCATCGCGGGTTGGGTGGGCGGGCCCTGACAGGGCCAAGCCCGCAGGGGGCTTTAACATACTGCAAAATCTGGCATGCGCCAATTCTTATCAAAGCTTACCTGGCACACTCACCGATGGCTGATCACGCTGCTGGTTGGTTTGTATTTTGTGCTGGGCCTGTTTCTTCTGGCGGGCCGCTACTGGGTAGCGCCCCACATCGATAACTGGCGCCCGCAGATTGCCCAGCGGTTGTCGCATATGCTGGGCGAAACCGTCACGCTGGGCTCCGTCCAGATCTCCTGGCAGGGCTGGCGCCCTCAGTTCAATTTGCGCGATATCCAGATTCTGGCGCAAGACGGCCGCCTGCTGATGTCCGTGCCCCGCGTGGATGCGCAGCTGGATTGGACAGCGCTGCTGCCCGGGCATACGGGTGCCCTGCGGCTTCTGGTGCAGGGCATGGATCTTGACGTCGCACGCACGCACATCGGCCAGCTGCAGGTGCTTGGTCAGTCTTTTTCGCTTGATTCCACCGAGCGAACCGGGCAGGTACCCACCTGGCTGGGCTGGGTGCTGGCACAACCACGGATCGAGTTTCGCGACCTGGGTATCACCTGGCGCGACCAACTGCGCGCAGCGCCTGAACTTCACCTCTCTGACGTGCATGCGCTGTTGCGCCAGCAAGAAGGTGGCCTGGGGATTTCGCTGTCGGCCAAAGCCCCTGAAGTCGGTGAAGGCCAGTTGGCCATTCGCGCCCAGCTGGCCGACGCACAGGCCCTGTCCAAGGGATACGCAGGGTCAACATGGCGGTCGTGGTTGCAATTATCCGATGTCTCGGTGGATCGTTGGCGCCAGTGGCTTGAAATCCCGTCAGCCATGCAGCAGGGGCAGATGGATGCGCAAATCTGGGTGCAATCTGCCCCGGATGGCCCGCGCCTGACGGCCCTGCTGGGTGTGCAAGGATTCCGGTGGCAAGCAGGTGCTCGGGATACCTTCAACGTACCCCAGGCCCAGGCCTGGTTGCAAGGCCGCCTTGGCCAGTGGCAGGCGCTCTCGCGTGGGCAAAACGCTGGGCCGGCAGGCCTGGCCTTTGATGTCCGTTCGCAGGGCACCTATCTGGTTCAACCCGACTGGTTCGATGCGCCGCTTGCCCTGGGCGTATTGGCCGCCCGCGGTTCGGTGCGTCACGACACTGCCTGGTCGGTTCAGATTGACCAGTTCAACTGGCAAAACAACGATATCACCATGCAGGCGGCGGGCAACTGGGCGCAGCGAGGATTGGCCGGCCTGGCAGATTTCAAGGGCACCATCCAGCAGGCCAGGCTCAATGCGATTCACCGCTATTTGCCGCGTGAAGTCAATGAAGATGCCCGCACCTGGCTGGCTCGGGGCTTGCAGGCTGGCGTGCTCAAGCAAGGGCACTGGTTGCTGAAAGGCGATCTCTCCCGGTTTCCGTTTGGCGACCAACCCGATGCAGGGGATTTCCAGGTAGCGGGCAATTTTCAGGGTGCCCAGATCGAGTTTGTGCCGGACGCGCCCAAAGATCGTGCCTGGCCTTTGTTGCATCTGGCAGAGGGCGCCGTGGATCTTCGGCGCATGGATCTGCAGCTCCAGGCAAGTACGGCCACGATGCAGCCGGAGCCAGACAAAACCATCCATCTGAGCGGCCTGCGGGCCCGGATTCCGGATCTCGAAAACGATGCCACGCTGACTGTTTCGGGACACACCGAGGCCGATGGTGACGTCTATATGGATCTGATTCAGCATTCGCCGTTGTCCAGGATGCTGGATGAAGTCTTTGACGAGGCCACCGCCACTGGCCAGTGGAAAATGCCCTTGTCCCTGAAAATACCGCTGCTGCATGTCGATGACAGTCGGGTGCAGGGGCGTATCGATGTCGATCAGGCCAGCTTGCAGTTTTTGCCACAGGCGCCGGTATTCGAGCATCTGTCAGGCCAGATCCACTTCAACGAGCACGGTGTGCAACTGGCCCAGCCGCTGAAAGGCCGGCTGCTAGGGGGCGCCCTGACAGTACAAGGTACCTTGCAAGGCGGTCACGAAGCCCAGGATGGCTTGCATTTCCAGGGGCATGTAACCGCCGGCGCCCTGGCGAAATTTGTCGGTGTGCCCGGTATGCAGCGGCTTTCGGGCAAGCTGGCGTATCGCGCGCAATTGCGCCGTGAGAAAAGCGACTATACCCTGCAGCTGGATTCCGACACTCAGGGCCTGGCGCTTGATTTTCCGGCGCCGCTGGCCAAACCTGCCTCACAGCCCCGTAGCCTGCATGTGCGCTGGACGGATGCGGACCCTCACGACGATATGCTCGAGGTGCGCCTGGGCGATGCGGTACGGGTACAGATGCGGCACCGGCGCAATCAACGCCAGGGTCCGTATTTTCAGCAGGTGCTGGTGGGTGTGGGAGAAGCCGCAGATGACCAGATGCCGGGCATGCGCATTGCCTTCAAACATCCTCTGCTGGATCTCGACCTCTGGAACCGCATCGTCGACGAGTTTTCTATTCCTCGCCGTGGCCGTTCAGCTGCAAAAGCCGGGCCCAGGCCCTTATGGCCTGATCTCTCCCTTCTGGCTGTTCAGGCCGAGCAGCTGCGGCTTTTCTCCACGCGCCTGGATCAGGCTGTCCTGCGTGTCACGCGCACGCCTGAAGATCAGTGGTCGATGAACCTGCGCTCCAAGCAAACAGCAGGGACAGTCAAATGGCGTGAACTCGATGGCCGCGTACAGGGTGCCGTGTCCGCCCGATTTGCGCGCCTGAGCCTGGGCGACGATGCCCGTGACAAGAGCTCGTTGCTACCGGATGTGCAGGACACTGAAGACCAGCCGTTGGACAACGACTTCGAAATTCCAGGGCTGGTTCTGCAGGCTGATGAGTTCTTGCTGTATGGCCGCAGCCTTGGCGCGCTGCGGCTGGATGGCGTGCGCGAAGAGGCAGGCAAGGCCTGGCGCCTGAAGCGCTTGCAAATTGGCAATGAAAACGCGCAACTCAAGGGTACCGGCATGTGGCGCTTGCGTGGTGCCGATCACGGTCTGCACCTGAAGGCTTTGGTGAAAACGCAGGATTTGGGTGCCTGGCTTGATGCCGCCGGCTGGCCTGGCTTGCTGGCAGGCGGACAGGGAACCCTGGACGGCCAGTTCTTCTGGCGCAACCTCCCCTGGCGCAAAGACAAGGCCGACCTGCAAGGGGTTGTCCAGGTATCCCTCGATAAGGGCCGTTTGCTCAGCGTAGGCTCCAAATCGGCCAAGTTGCTGGAGCTTTTATCCCTGCAATCGATCATGCGCCTGAACCGTCTGGATCAGGGGCTTACCGGCTTGCCCAAGGACGGCTTCCCGTTTGACAGTCTGCGCGGCACACTGCGCCTGGATGGCGGGGTGGCCCGGATACAGGATTACAAGGTGATCGGGCCGGCCGGTACTGCCCTGCTGGATGGCCATACCAACATCATCAACGAGTCGCTTGATCTTCAGGCCGTTATGGTGCCCAACCTGGATGTCAGTGGTGCTGCCCTGGCGGCGGGGATTGCCATCAACCCCTTGGTGGGGCTGGGGGCCTTTATTACCCAATGGTTGCTCAAGACGCCATTGGCCAAGGCCATGACCGTGCGCTATCACGTCACCGGTACCTGGGATGATCTTGTTATTAAAGAAATGCCTGTCAACGCAACTGCACAGTCTTCAGATGCAGGCTCGTCTCCGTCGCCGAAATCCCCTTGATCAGGCGGATGCGCTCCAGCGCATCCGACAAATGGGCAAAATTACTGACGCGTAACTCGGCCAGCATATCCCAGCGGCCATTGGTGTCATGCAATGCCCATACGGCGGGTTCGCCCGATAGCGCATGCACGATGCGGGAGGTTTCGTGGCCCTCGATGGCGATGCTCATCCAGGCGGTGACTTCCTGCCCCTGGGGTTCGGCCTGCACCCTGACGGTGTAGCCCAGGATCTGGCGGTTGCGTTCCATGCGTTTGATGCGGTTGCAGATCGTGCCGCGCGATACCTTGAGTTTTTTAGCCAGAGTGGCTGCAGAGATGCGGGCATCGGCGCGCAGGTAGGCAAGAATTTCGTGGTCGAGAGAATCCATATGGACGGTATCCTGACGTTTCGCTAATCTGGATGTGTAAATTGTACAAAATATTAGCCATTATTGTTAATTTTTGACACTATGAATTGATCAGACGATTGAGAATAATAAAGACAGTCTAGACGGGATCGTTATAGTTCATCAGGAGACACACCATGACATGGATGCTGACCACCACCGATGTCGCCATGCTGGTCAACCGCATGGGGATTGCCAAGGCCCTGGCGGTCTTGGCCCAATATGTTCAGGATGATTTTCTACGTTGGGAGTCGTTCGAAAAAACGCCACGGCTGTCCAGCCATTCGGCGGTTGGCGTGATCGAACTCATGCCCACCACAGACACTGAACGCTATTCATTTAAGTTCGTCAACGGACACCCCGCCAACCCGCGCCAGGGCTTGCCCACCGTGATGGCTTTTGGCGCCTTGGCGGACGTCAGCACGGGCATGCCGTTGCTGCTGAGCGAACTGACCTTAACCACGGCTTTGCGTACTGCCGCCACCTCGGTGGTGGCGGCGCGCGTATTGGCGCGCCCGGGGGCGCACACCATGGCCCTGATCGGCAACGGCGCGCAAAGCGAGTTTCAGGCGCTGGCGTTTCACCATATGCTGGGTATCGACACGTTATTTGTCTACGACATAGACCCGCGCGCCAGCCAGAAGCTGATCAAGAACCTATCGGTTTGTCCGGGCCTGGACGTGCATCTGGCCACCAGTGTGGCCCAGGCCACGGCCAGAGCCGACATCATCACCACGGTTACGGCGGATAAGACCAATGCCCTGATTCTGACCCCCGGGATGGTACGTCCGGGCGTGCACCTGAATGCCGTGGGCGGCGATTGTCCGGGTAAGACAGAGCTTCACCCCGATATTCTCCAGGGGGCCAGCACCTTTATCGAGTTTGAACCGCAGTCCCGTATCGAGGGTGAAATCCAGCAGATGCCTGCTGATTATGGCGTGGTTCCCCTCTGGGAAGTCCTGGCTGGCCATCGGCCAGGCCGCCAGGCCAACGACGAAATCACCGTGTTTGATTCAGTAGGGTTTGCACTTGAGGATTTTTCTGCCCTGCGTTTTCTTTGGGATCAATCACGTGCGCTGCACATTGGCCAGGCACTGGAGCTTGTCCCCGAGGGTAATCCTAAAAATCTGTTTGGTGCGATGCGGCGCCTGGGTGCGGCGGATGGTGCCACGGGCGTTGGACAGAAAACCACGCGCTCGCGCCAGGACACGCAGTATGTTTAAACTGCGTTGCAGGTGTTTTATGTCGCAGTGCGTCGCGTGGCAGCAAGCACAAAAGGACAGGCCATGACCAAAAAAACAGTTGCCCTGATTGGTGTCCCCACGGATGTGGGGGCCGGGGTGCGGGGCGCCTCGATGGGGCCGGAGGCCCTGCGCGTGGCGGGCCTTGCCCGGGCATTGTCTCGCCAGGGGCTGGACGTGCTGGATACCGGTAACCTGGCCGGCCCGGTTAATCCCTGGCAGGCCCCCGTGCAAGGTTATCGTCATCTGCCTGAGGTTGTTCAATGGAACCAAACCCTGTTTGATGCAGTGTCGATCCAATTGCGCGCCCAGCGGCTGCCCCTGATGTTGGGCGGTGACCACAGCCTGGGGGTGGGGTCTGTTGGGGCGGTTGCGCGGTATTGCCGTCAACAAGGGCGTCCGTTGCGCGTGTTCTGGCTGGATGCCCATACCGATTTCAATACGGCAACACTGACGCCCAGCGGTAACGTGCATGGCATGCCGGTAGCTTGTCTATGCGGTTTTGGCCCCGATGCCCTCGTTGATCTGGGGGGCAGCGGCGCTGCGTTGGGTGTGGCAGACTTGCGCATGATCGGTATCCGCAGCGTGGATCATCAAGAGCGGTTGTTTGTGCATGAACAAAAGCTCGATGTCTACGACATGCGCACCATCGACGAACTGGGTATGCGGGCGGTGATGCAGGCGGCCTTGGCCGATTTGCCAGACGACGCACATATCCATGTCAGTTTTGATGTGGATTTTCTGGATCCTCGCGATGCGCCGGGGGTTGGCACCACGGTGCAGGGTGGGCCCACCTGGCGCGAGGCTCAGCTGTGCATGGAAATGCTGGCCGATACCGGGCGGGTGGGCTCGCTGGATATTGTCGAGCTTAATCCGGCCCTGGATGTGCGCAACAGCACCGCCAAAGTGGCGGTGCAAATGGTTGAAAGTCTGTTTGGCAAAAGCACGCTGGTGCGTGGGGCTCGCTGATGGTCTGGGGCAACACCGGTAGCCAGATCAAAAGGCTGTGCCATAAAAAAAAGCTCCCGAGGGAGCTTTTTTCACGGATGCAGTGACATCTGTGGCAAATACATCAGTACACCCCTTGGCAGAGCATGGCGTCAGCCACTTTGACAAAGCCGGCGATGTTGGCGCCATTGAGGTAATTGGTTGTACCGTTGTCGGTGCCATAGTGCACGCAGTTGCGATGGATGTCGCGCATGATGTCGTGCAGCTTGGTGTCCACTTGCTCGCGGGTCCAGTGCAGCCGTTGTGCGTTTTGGCTCATTTCGAGGCCGGATACGGCTACCCCACCTGCGTTGCTGGCTTTGCCTGGCGCGTACAGCACGTCTGCCGCGATGAAGGCTTCTGCTGCTTCGATGGATGAGGGCATATTGGCGCCTTCGGCCACGCATTTCACGCCATTGGCGATCAGGGTGCGGGCGTCATCGATCTCTAGCTCGTTTTGTGTGGCGCAGGGCAAGGCAACGTCTACCGGCACGTGCCAGGGGCGTTTGCCATCCTGGTAGGTAAGGCCAAATTGCTTGGCGTATTCTTCGATGCAGCCGCGTTGCTCGTTTTTGAGCTGAATCAATGCGGCGAGCTTCTCGGGGGTAAAACCAGCTGGATCCACCACGCAGCCGTGGGAGTCGGACACCGTGATGACGCGGGCACCCAGCTGCATGCATTTTTCGATAGCGTATTGCGCGACGTTGCCAGAGCCCGACACCGCCACGGTGTAGCCTTCGAGCGACTGGCCTACGTGCTTGAGCATTTCTTCAGCGAAGTACACCACACCGTAGCCGGTGGCTTCGGGGCGAATCAGGCTGCCGCCAAAGGACAGGCCCTTGCCGGTAAAGACACTGCCGGTTTGGTTGGAGAGCTTTTTCATCATGCCGGCCATGAAGCCGACTTCGCGGCCGCCTACGCCAATGTCGCCTGCCGGCACATCGGTATCGGGGCCCAGGTGACGATAGAGCTCGATCATCAGCGCCTGACAAAAACGCATCACTTCGGCGTCGGACTTGCCTTTGGGGTCAAAGTCGGATCCGCCTTTCCCGCTGCCCATGGGCAGGGTGGTGAGGGCATTTTTAAAGGTTTGCTCGAATGCCAGGAACTTGAGGATGGAGAGGTTGACCGAAGGGTGGAACCGCATCCCGCCCTTGTAGGGGCCGATGGCAGAGCTGTGCTGAATACGAAAGCCACGATTGACGCGGATGTGACCAGTGTCGTCCATCCAGCAGATCCGGAACTGAATGGCGCGTTCGGGTTCGACGATGCGTTCAAGCAAGGCCTGGCTGGCATAGCGTGGATTTTTTTCGATGAACGGCCACAAACTGTGCATGACCTCTTTGACAGCCTGCATGAATTCGGGCTGGTGAGGATCGCGTGCCTGTAGTTGTAAAAGAAACTGTTCGACGGAAGGAAGACTCATGAAAGATGCTCGCTTATTTCTTCATCATGTCAAAAAATTCGGCGTTGTTTTTGGTGGCCCGGATTTTGTCCAGGATGAATTCCATGGCGTCCACTTCATCCATGTCGTGGATAAATTTGCGCAGCACCCAAACCTTTTGTAAAAGTTCGGGCTTGATCAGGAGCTCTTCGCGACGTGTGCCGGATTTGTTCAGGTTGATGGCCGGATAAATACGCTTCTCGGCCAATCGGCGTTCGAGGTGCACTTCGGAGTTACCGGTGCCCTTGAATTCTTCGTAAATCACTTCGTCCATGCGGCTGCCGGTTTCAATCAGGGCAGTGCCGATGATGGTAAGGGAGCCGCCTTCTTCGAGATTGCGGGCCGCGCCAAAGAAGCGCTTGGGCCGCTGCAATGCGTTGGCATCGACACCACCGGTAAGCACCTTGCCTGAGGCAGGGACAACTGTGTTGTAGGCGCGGGCCAGGCGCGTAATCGAATCCAGCAAAATGACCACATCTTTTTTGAGTTCGACGAGTCGTTTGGCTTTCTCGATCACCATCTCGGCCACTTGTACGTGCCGGGTGGCGGGCTCGTCGAAGGTGGAGGCCACAACTTCACCGCGCACGGTGCGTTGCATCTCGGTGACTTCTTCGGGACGCTCGTCGACCAGCATCACGATCATCACCGCTTCCGGATAGTTGTTGGTGATGGCGTGGGCGATATGCTGCATCAACACCGTTTTGCCGGATTTTGGGCTGGCAACGATCAGGGCGCGCTGACCTTTGCCGATCGGGGCAAAGATATCCATGATGCGCCCGGTGATGTTTTCTTTGCTCTTGATGTCGCGCTCGAGCACCATGGGCTCATCGGGGTGCAGCGGCGTCAGGTTCTCGAACATGATCCGGTGCTTGATGGCCTCGGGTTGCATGCCATTGACCTTGTCCACCTTGACCAGGGCAAAGTAGCGCTCGCCGTCTTTGGGTGTGCGGACTTCGCCTTCGATGGAGTCGCCCGTATGCAGGTTGAATCGGCGGATCTGAGACGGCGAGATATAGATGTCGTCAGTGCTGGCCAGATACGAGGTGTCGGGTGAGCGCAGGAAGCCGAACCCGTCGGGTAGCACTTCGAGCACGCCATCACCAAAGATTTGCTCGCCTTGTTTGGCGCGCCGTTTCATGATGGCGAACATCAGTTCTTGTTTGCGCAGTCGGCTGGCGTTGTCGATCTCGAGACCGGCGGCCATGTCGAGCAACTGCGAAACGTGCAGCGCTTTGAGTTCGTTCAGATGCATGGGGAAGAAGAGAAAGGTAGAGTCGTTGGACCCGTTACGAGCCCGGAAATGGGCTCGCAGGCACTGGCGTGCGGGATGGGTCGGGGTGAAAAGGAGTTAGAGGGCTTCGTCGAGAAAAGCCTGCAACTGTGTACGTGACAGCGCGCCCACCTTGGTGGTGGCAACCTTGCCGTCTTTGAAGAGCATCAGTGTGGGAATGCCACGGATGCCGTATTGGGCTGCGCTGTTGGGGTTTTCGTCGACGTTAAGCTTGGCGATCTTTAGCCGGCCCTGGTATTGGGCTGCGGCTTCGTCGAGCAGGGGGGCCACCATTTTGCAGGGGCCGCACCATTCTGCCCAGTAATCGACCAGGACGGGAAGTTCGGATTGGAGCACGTCAGCCTGGAATGACGCATCGCTTACGTGCTGGATGGAGTCGCTCATGGTGTGCGGTAGGGTCGCAGTTGCTGGATAAGGGAATAAGCCGGGCAGGACGTTGTGCCGGCGCTTGAATAAGGGCGCGACAAGCCCGATATCACTAAGCATACCATTATCTTCGTAAAATGGTGACCTTTTTGATGCCTAATCACGGACAGTACATTGAGCACAGCACGCTATGACGAATCTTCGATTCGAGTCTTGAAGGGTCTGGAGCCGGTGCGTCAGCGCCCCGGCATGTACACCCGAACCGACAACCCCTTGCACATCATCCAGGAGATAATTGATAACGCAGCAGATGAAGCCCTGGCTGGTTTCGGCCAGCACATCGCGGTCAGTTTGCATGCCGATGGCAGCCTCTCGGTGGAGGACGATGGCCGGGGGATACCGGTGGGCGAGCATCCCGAAGAACATGCGCCAGTGGTTGAGCTGGTGTTCACGCGGCTGCACGCCGGTGGCAAATTCAACAAGGCCGACGGCGGCGCGTACGCGTTTTCCGGTGGCCTGCATGGTGTGGGTGTATCGGTCACCAATGCCTTGTCGACGCGTCTTGAGGTCACGGTCTGGCGGGATGGCGGAGAGTACCGCATCGTGTTTGCCGATGGGGCAGTGATAGAGCCGTTGAGCAAAACAGGCAGTGTGGGCAAGCGGCGCACGGGCACGCGGGTGCGGGCCTGGCCTGATCCCCGGTATTTCGACCACGCGCAGGTGCCGCTGGCGGATCTTGAACATGCCTTGCGCAGCAAAGCGGTGCTGCTGCCCGGTACCCGCGTTACCCTGACTCTCGAAAAAAATGCCCAGCAACGCGAGTGGCATTACGAGTCTGGTTTGCAGGGTTATCTGGCTGAGGCGCTGGCGGGTACGCCGGTGCTGATCCCCATGTTTTTGGGCCAGCAGTACGCGGGGGCTGACGATGAGCATTTTGCCCGCGGCGAGGGCGCCCAGTGGGTGGTGGCCTGGACAGAAGAGGGACCGGTGGTCCGCGAATCCTATGTCAACCTGATTGCCACCACGGCAGGCGGCACCCACGAATCTGGCCTGCGTGAAGGCTTGTTCAACGCCGTCAAGTCCTTTGCCGAGCTGCATAATCTCCTGCCCAAAGGCATACGCCTGTTGCCTGAGGACGTCTTTGCCCGTGCCAGTTTTATTTTGTCGGCCAAGGTGCTTGATCCCCAATTTCAGGGCCAGATCAAAGAGCGGCTGAACAGCCGCGATGCCGTGCGCCTGGTGGGCACGTATCTGCGCAACGCGCTAGAGCTTTGGTTGCACGCCAATGTCGAACACGGCAAACGTCTGGCCGAGCTGGCCATTGGCCAGGCGCAGGCCCGTACGCGGGCAGCCCGCAAGGTGGAAAAGCGCAAGGGTTCTGGTGTGGCGGTGCTGCCGGGCAAACTTACTGACTGCGAATCCTCGGACGCATCGCGCACCGAGGTTTTTCTGGTTGAAGGTGATTCGGCCGGTGGTTCTGCCAAGATGGGGCGCGACAAGGAGTTTCAGGCCATCTTGCCGCTGCGAGGCAAGATCCTCAATGCCTGGGAGGTTGAGCGTGACCGCCTGTTTGCCAATAACGAAATCCACGATATTTCCGTGGCCATCGGGGTGGATCCACATGCGCCTGGCCAGGATATCGATCTGTCGGGCCTGCGCTATGGCCGCATCTGCATTTTGTCTGATGCGGACGTCGATGGCTCGCATATTCAGGTGCTTTTGCTGACACTGTTTTTGCGCCATTTCCCGCAGTTGATCGACACCGGACACGTGTATATTGCGCGCCCACCCCTGTTTCGCGTGGATGTACCGGCGGCCGGCAAGCGGCCGGCGCGCAAGCTGTATTGTCTGGATCAGGAGGAGCTGGATGCGGTGCAGGAAAAACTGCGGGGTGAAAACCTGCGCGAGGGCAGCTGGCGCATCAGCCGCTTCAAAGGCTTGGGCGAAATGAATGCCGAACAGCTTTGGGATACCACGCTCAACCCCGACACCCGCCGGCTGGCTCAGGTGCGGCATGGCGACGAGGGGGTGAAGGCGTCGATGCAGCTGTTCGAGATGTTGATGGCACGGGGCGAATCGGGACAGCGGCGCAGCTGGCTCGAAGACAAAGGCAATCTGGCCGAAGTGGATGTTTAAGGAATCAAAATGGATGCCAATACCGCGGATTTATTGACTGCAGATGGGGATGACGGCCTGGTGCTGGCCCGCTATGCCGAGCAGGCCTATCTGGATTACGCCGTCTCGGTGGTGCGTGGCCGGGCCTTGCCGGAAGTCTCGGACGGCCAGAAGCCTGTGCAGCGGCGGATACTCTACGCCATGGATGCGATGGGGCTGGGAGGCCAGTCGCGCCCAGTGAAATCCGCCCGGGTGGTGGGTGATGTGCTGGGCAAGTATCACCCTCACGGAGACCAGGCGGCCTACGACGCCATGGTGCGGATGGCCCAGGATTTTGTCCTGCGTTACCCCCTGATAGACGGCCATGGCAATTTTGGCTCGCGGGATGGCGATAATGCTGCGGCCATGCGCTATACCGAAGCACGCCTGACACCTTTCTCGCGTCTGTTGCTTGATGAGCTGGACGAGGGCACCGTTGATTTCGTCCCCAATTACGATGGCAGCCAGCAAGAGCCTGTGTGCCTGCCGGCGCGTCTGCCCGTAATGCTGCTCAACGGGGCCTCGGGTATTGCCGTGGGGATGGCTACCGAGATTCCCTCGCATAATTTGCGCGAAATTGCCCGTGCCTGTGTGGCTTTGCTGCGCAAGCCCAACCTGGCAGATGAGGAACTGTACGCCCTGGTGCCAGGGCCGGATTTCCCGGGGGGCGGACAAATCATTTCGTCGCCAGCCGATGTGGCGCATATTTATGCCAGTGGGCGTGGGTCAATCAAGGCGCGTGCCCGCTGGCACTTCGAGGATCTGGCGCGCGGCCAGTGGCAACTGGTGGTCACAGAGCTTCCTCCCGGCACCTCATCCCAGAAAATTCTCGAAACCATCGAAGACCTCACCAACCCCAAGCCACGAGCAGGAAAAAAATCCCTGTCTTCCGAGCAGCAGCAAACCAAGGCGCTGGTCTTGGGGCTGCTCGATACCGTGCGGGATGAGTCCGGCAAGCAAGCGCCGGTGCGGCTGGTGTTTGAGCCCAAGTCCAGAACCATCGACCGTGATGAGTTTGTCAACTTGCTGCTCGTACGCACCGGGCTTGAGGGTAATGTCTCGCTGAATCTGGTGTGTATCGATACCGATGGCCGGCCGGGGCAGCGCAGCCTGCGCCAGGTGCTTGAATCCTGGCTGGCGTTTCGGGCGCAAACGGTTACCCGGCGTACGCGCCACCGCCTGGATAAAGTGCTGGATCGCATCCATATCCTGGAGGGCCGCAGCATTGTGTACCTCAACGTGGATGAGGTGATCCGCACGATCCGTGAGGCGGATGATCCGCGTGATGCCCTGATGCAGCGCTTTAATCTCAGCGAGCGCCAGGCCGACGATATCCTCGAAATGCGCTTGCGCCAGTTGGCCCGTCTCGAGGGTATCCGTATCGAGCAGGAGCTTGAACAAAAGCGCAAGGATCAAGAGGGGCTTGAACATTTGCTGGACAATCCCGACGCCTTTCGGCGTCTGATCATCCGTGAAATCGAAGCCGATGCCAAACAGTATGGAGACGATCGTCGAACCCTCATCGAGGCGGCCGACCGTGCCGTGATGGAGACCACCGTGCTGGATGAGCCTGTCACCGTGGTGATGTCGCAAAAGGGCTGGTTACGTGTGCGCCAGGGCCATGGGCATGATGCCAGCCAGTTTGGCTTCAAGGCGGGCGATTCGCTGTACGACACGGTGGAATGCCGCAGCACGCAAGAGCTGCTGGCCATCTCCAGCACCGGCCGCACCTACAGCGTGCCAGTGGCCGGCCTGCCTTCGGCCCGCGGAGACGGCCAGCCCATTTCCTCGATGGTGTCGCTTGAGCCCGGCAGCCGGATCGTGCACATGCTGGTGGCGGCGGCAGATCAATCCCTGATGCTCGGCGTGGCGTCTGGCTATGGCTTCAAGGCCACGGCGGGAGACCTCAGTACCCGTCAGCATGCCGGCAAGCAGTTCATCACGGTGGATAAGGGCGAAACCTTGCTTAAACCCCTGTTGCTCGGCCCCGAGGATCAGGCGCTGGCGCTGTTGAGTCAGAAAGGGCGCTTTTTGGTGGTGGCGCTCGATGAGCTCAAGACCTTGTCGGGTGGCGGACGCGGCACCATTTTGATGGGTCTGGATGATGATGATCATCTGGCGCAATGGGCGGCTGTGGGGCCGGCTGGCGTCGTACTGCGCGGTCTGTATCGAGCCCGCGACACCGAGTTGCGCCTGACGCCCGATGACCTGGCCGCCTATGTCGGGCGGCGCGCACGCAAGGGCAAGTTGCTGGATGTCAAAATCAAGCAGCCCAGCCTGTGGTCGGGTACGGCTGGTTAACAGTGCCGAGGGGTCTAAAATAACAGATTGGCGTTGGTTTTTTCGGAATCTGAAATGAGCTTCAAGGTGTCGGTGCAGCCGGCTGGCCAAGCGTTTGTGGCCAAGCCTGGGCAAACCATACTGGATGCTGCCCTGGAGGCAGGCATCGTGCTGCCTTACAGCTGCCGCAACGGGACATGCTCTACCTGTCGCGGACGGGTGGTGACGGGTGAATATGAGGCCGGGCCTGCCCCCGGCCGCGTTCTGGATGCGGCCGATCTCGCACAAGGCTACACGCTGCTGTGTCAGGCATGTCCCACCTCTGATGTCACCATCGAGGCTGAAGAAGTGCATCTCAGGGGCGATATCGTGGTGCGCAAGATGCCGGTGCGCGTGCATGCATTGACGCCTTTGGCCACCGATGTCACCGAACTCACCCTCCAGTTGCCCTCGGCCGAAGCGTTTAATTTTCAGCCGGGGCAATACCTGGATTTCCTCTTTAAAGATGGCCAGCGCCGCAGCTATTCGATGGCCTGCGCCCGGGCCCAGGACCACAGGGTGCAATTACATCTGCGACACACTCCGGGGGGCTTTTTCACTGACCGCGTCTTTGGTGTCGGTGAGTCGCCTGTCAAGCTGCGCGACATCTTGCGTATCGAGGGGCCACTGGGTTCGTTTTTCCTGCGCGATCAACCGCAGCCCATTATCTTTTTGGCCAGCGGCACCGGGTTTGCGCCCATCAAGGCCATGATCGAAGCCATGCTGGTGCAAGGCGATGCCCGTCCTGCTGTGCTGTACTGGGGCGGGCGCCGGCCGGCTGATCTTTATCAGATGGATCTCCCCCGGGCATGGGCGGCTCAACGGCCAGGGTTTCGCTTTGTGCCGGTGCTGTCCGATACACAACCCGAAGATGCCTGGAGAGGCCGCGCGGGCTGGGTACATCAGGCGGTGATGGCCGATTTCCCGGATTTATCCGGGCATCAGGTGTATGCCTGCGGCGCGCCGGCAATGGTCGAGGCCGCCCGTCACGACTTCACACGAAAATGCCGGTTGGCGCCAGACATGTTCTACGCCGATGCTTTCACCACCGAGGCCGATCGGGCCGAGGCCCAAGCATGAAAATTGCAGTGTTGGGTGCAGGCATTATCGGTGTATCCAGTGCGTGGTGGCTGGCCCGCGCGGGACACGAAGTTGAAGTCATCGATCGCCAGCCCGGCGCAGCCCTGGAAACCAGCCGGGCCAATGGCGGGCAGATATCCGTGTGCTACGCCGAGCCCTGGGCCAGCGTCCATACACTAAAGAAGGTGTTGCGCTGGGTGGGGCGTGCCGATGCGCCGCTGCGCTTCAGCCCACGCCTGAGCCTGCGCCAGTGGATGTGGTGCGCGCGCTACCTGAATGAATGCCGCCCGCCACGATTTGCACGCAATGTGCGTGCCATGGTGGCGCTGGCTCAATACAGCCGCGCAACCCTGCGCGAACTGCGGACAGAACTGCACATTGATTACAACCACCTCGAGCGCGGCATCCTGGCGTTTTACCGCAATCCACAAGAGTTCGAGCATGCCCAGGCCAGTGCTGCGCTGATGCGGAAGCTGGGTGTGGATCGCCAGGTGGTGGATGCCGCCGAGGTGCTGCGCATCGAACCCGCGTTGGCCGCGGCCCGTGATCCCATTATTGGTGGGGATTTCACCGCGGACGATGAGTCTGGCGACATACACCTCTTTACACGTGCGCTGGCCAGTCATGCGCAGGCGGCCGGCGTGCGTTTCCGTTTTAATACGCGGGTCAATCGTCTGCATGCCGTGGATGGCAAGGTGTCGGTTGCCGAGATCGTCGAACCCGATGGTTTTTTCAGGTCTTTGCACGCAGATGCCTATGTGGTGGCGTTGGGCAGCTTCAGCCCGATGCTGCTGGCCCCTTTGGGGCTGGCCTGCCCGGTGTACCCGGCCAAAGGCTATTCAGCCACCTTCAACCTGCGAGATCCTGCCGCCGCCCCCATGGTCAGCCTGGTCGATCAGGAAATGAAAATCGTCACATCACGCCTGGGCAATCAGTTGCGGATGGCCGGGACGGCGGAGATCGGTGGATATTCCCGCGCCTTGGATACGGGCCGTTGCAATCAATTGGCCGAACATGCACGTTCCTTGTTCCCAAGTGCGCTCGATTTTGATAATGTTCAGTTCTGGTCTGGACTGCGGCCCCTAACCCCTTCAAATGTCCCGATGATCGGGCGTTCACGGTTGCGCAACCTGTATGTCAATACAGGTCATGGCAGCCTGGGATGGACCATGGGAGCCGGCTCGGGCAGGGTTTTGGCCGATCTGATTTCAGGGCGCCGGCCAGATATCGACTTTCCTTTTTTGGATTAAATCATCATGAGTTTTCCCATGGCTTCCGGCGCGCGTCGCCCGGGCTTGTGTGCGGCCTGGACTTTGGCCGCGCTGGTTGCTTCAGGCCCGGCTTGGGCCGCTACGGATGTGCCAATCTGGCTCAGCCTGGATAGCCACAATACGGATGCGTTTGAATCGCTGGTCAAGGCCTATAACCGCAGCCAGTCGGATGTTCAGGTAAAGGTGCGCTCGTTTGACACACCCGAGGCCCTCAGTCAGGCACTGGATGCGGCCGCCAAAGATAAGTCGCTGCCGGCACTGGCCCAGATCGGCGATAGCCATACGCTCGAGGACATCTCGCAACGGTCGTACGTCCAGCCTTTTTATACACTGCAAAAATCCGCACCACTTAAAAAGGTGGATTGGTTCGTTTCCTCGGACAACGCCTTCATCCATGATGCCAAGGGCCGCCTGATGGCGTTTCCGGCCATGCTCGAAATCCCCGTGATGTATTACAACCAGGATGCCTTCAAAAAAGCGGGCATTGTGCCAGCCATCCCGCAGCGTACCTGGATGAGTCTCCAGGGGCAGCTGGTCAGCATGGCCAACAAGGGCTCGCGCAAGTGCCCGCTCACATCCAACCTGCCGGTATCCATCAATCTCGAAAACCTGGCTGCCGTCAATAATCAGCTGTATGCCAGTGCCGATAACGGCCTCAAGGCCAAGGGCCTGCCCAGTTTTTCGTTTGATGTCACCTATGTGCGCCATCTGTCGCTGATGATCAGCTGGGTGCGCTCGGAGATCATGGTGCGCCCGGATGCCGGAACGCATTCCATCAACCGGTTTGCCAATGGCGAGTGCGCTGTCATGATGTCCAGCTCCGGACATATCGGGCAGTTCAACGAACAACGCAAGTTGCACTACGCGGTATCGGGCCTGCCGTACTACCCAGAGGTCACCAAGGTGCCCGGCAATCCGTTTATCAGCGGTTCCGGATTATGGGTGATGAAATCCAGCAAACCCGTGACTGACGCCACAGCAGCGTTTCTTGGCTGGCTGGCCCAGCCCGATCACGCTGCGCAGTGGTACCAGGAAACCGGTTATCTGCCACTGACAAAAGCTGCTTTCGATAGGACACCAGCCAGCTACTACACCGACCTGGGACAGTGGCGCAACCTGGTCGCTGTGTATGCCGGGCGCTCGGCAGTCACGGGTCAGGGGTTCCGGATTCATAACTACCCCGAGATCCGAACCAAGTTCCAGCAGATTATCAATTCGGCCCTGGACGGCAAGCAACCGGCTGTCACGGCACTCAATACCGCTACCGCCGAGGGTAATCGCATGGTTCGCCAGCGCTAAAACATCCCAGATTTTTTTATCCGTTCGTACATCCCAGTCTGGTGGCGGATTCGCCACCAGACCACCATAGGCACCCGATACCCGATATCTGGTGCCTGTTTTTTTGCCGGATCCGGGAGCTTACCTGGAGAGAGGCATGATCAAGATCTTGGGTGCGGTGTGTTTCAGCCTGGTGCTGGCTGGGTGTGCCACGCCGCAAAGCGAGGCCTGGTGGCGGGATTTCGCCGGTTTGTCGCCGCGTATTGCTCAGTACCATTTTGGCTGGCAGCTCTCAGGTGATCCGGATCTTGCTCCCTTGCAGGTGTTCGATGATGGCACAGACATCTGGCTGCAGTATCCGGCTGGGCAGGCGGTACCTGCCGTATTTGCCCGTACGCCTGCGGGCGACACCTTGTTGCGGGCACGGCGCGACGGCGATTACCTGCGCGTGCGGGGTGTGCACAGTCATCTGCTGATGCGTGGTGGCTTGTCCATGGCCGAGGCCCGACGTCAGGGGGCCGGATCTGGTGTCGTCGGGGCGTCGGTAGCGCCTGCACCTACCCCTGCACCGGTGGTGTTGCCTGTGGCCACGGTTGCCCCGGTGGCGGCACCCGTTGCTGCACCTAAACCGGTGGCGGCGTCCGCTCCTAGGTCTGTTCCCACCTTGATGCCCAGCCGCCCGTCCGGTGCCAGTCAGGTTGTCCAGGCTGCTTCTTCCGGCACTGCACCTGGTGCGCGCCTTGCACCTGCCAGTGCCCCCATCGCACAGGCAGCAGGGTTGCCATTGGTTGGCAAAAAGCACTCCTTCGAGGTGACACCAGGAGATGGCAATGTACGCCGTGCATTGGGGCGCTGGGCGCGGCAAGCCGGCTGGACATTCGAGCCTGAGCACTGGGCGGTGGATGTGGATATTCCGCTGGCCGGCTCAGCCGAATTTGACGAACCTTTCCGTAGCGCAGTACGCAGTCTTCTCGCCGCCACCGAACTCGGCGACCGGCCAGTTCAGCCGTGTTTTTATGCCAATCAGGTGATGCGTGTCGTGCCTTTGGCCCAGCGCTGTGATCGTACGCAGCTTGGTGGAGAATCCTGATGAAGGGGCGTTGGCTGTTCAGCCTTGCAATGTTGTTGCTACTGCCCGCTTGTGCCCTGCAAGAAAAACTGCAACAAGCCGCACAGGATTATCAGCAACTGGATAAGTCTGTGGTGCAAGGGCATCAGCGTTTTGGTCGAAGCGTCGAAAATCTCCGGCACCGTCAGGCCGCCCAGGAGGTCGACAAGCCTTGGGTGGCGGGGCCGGCGCAGCCCCTGGCTCGAGAGCTTTCCCTGCCACCGGCGCTACGCGCGCAGGTACGCACCACCTTGCTGTTTGCTGATGGCACGGACAATCTGCGGCGTATTGCCCGACGCATCTCCGTGGTTACCGGTATTCCTGTTCATGTCCGCCCCGACGCCTTGTTGCCGGCGGCCCACTTTTTGCCGCGTCTTGCGCAAGCCGCTGTGCCCATGCCTGCGCAAGATCCCGAGCAACCCTTCGATCTGGCTGCCCAGCCTGCGGCATTGCCTTTAATCCTGGATCGTTTGTGTGCCCACCTGGGTATTCGCTGGCGCTATGCCCAGGGCCGCATCGAGTTCTTTCGTACCGAGACACGGGTGTTCAATGTGCGTGCGCTTACCCTGGATGCCAAGGCACAGGCCAGCCTGGGCCTGGCGGGCCGGGAGGGAGAGGGCGGCTTTATCAGTACGTCCAGCACGCAGTTGCACAGTACCGATCAGGATGTGCTCAAGACGGTGCGTGCGCGAATAGAGCCATTTTTGTCGCGCGCAGGTGTCCTGGTGGCCGAGCCCGGTGCGGGTGCCACCGTGGTGGTGACGGATTTGCCTGAGGTGCTTGATCGCATCGCAGGCTACCTCGACAAGGAAAACCGTGCACTCACACGCCGAGTCAGGCTGGTGTTTGAAGAACTCACCGTGGCGCTCAACGAGCAGGCCCAGGCCAGCCTCGACTGGAATCTGGTGTTTTCCGGGGCACAGCTGGAGGCCAGCCTGACGGTGCCTGCTCTGGCCAGCGGGCCGGCGGGCAGGCTGGGAGTAGGGCTGGGCACGGGCTCAATGAGCGGCAGTGAGGCGGTGATCCGGGCACTGGGAGAATCCGTACACCTGGTGCGTCGCAGCAGCGTACCCATGCTTACGCTAAATCGCCGGCCAGTTACCCATGCGGTGCGCACCACCTTTTCTTATATTGATCGTGTTCAGACCACGCCACTATCCGGTACCAATGGTTTGGCCGTTCCGGCAGTTTCGGTGAATCAAAAAGAAGAAACCGTGGGGTCGTTGCTGACGCTGGTGCCAGATGCCCAGGAAAACGGGCAAATTTTACTGTCGCTGGCGTACGACAACACGGTCGCCCAGCCCTTAAAAACCGTCACCTTTGGCGACAAGGCCAATCCTTTGCAATTGCAGCAGCTCACCATCGAAGGCAATGGCACTGTGCAGCAATTGGCTTTGCAGCCAGGGCAGCCACTGGTGGTCTCGGGGTTTGACCGCCAACAGTCTGAATCCACCGAGCGGCGCCTCAATCCAGGCTTGCCAGCCATTTTTGGGGGTGGCAACCACCTGCAGTCCCAACGGCTGGCCACGGTGCTCATCATCACCGCTCAGGTCGAAGAAGGGCTTTAAACCATGACGCCCGTCCATCTTGTCCGTGTGGCCGGAGTACCGCTGGTGTTTGGCCTGAGCTGGGTGCCGGTGCTTGGAGACTCTGCACGCGCGCAGCACCAGGCCCGCCGCGAAGGTGCGCGCCATCAGATACTGTCAGGTAATCCGCCCGCTGCCTTGGGCCTGGCCACCCGCTTGCCTGTCACCGAACCGTGCTGGTCGGCGGCTGATCTTCTGGCGCGCCTGCATCCCCAGGGGTCGTGGGCCTGTGTGCTGCCCCTTGGCGAACAGCATTGGCACTTGCTGGGATGCCACGAAGGCGTGGCCTTGGCCCGGGCCGACCGACACTATCCCACTGAAAGCCTGGCCTTGCAGGCGCTGGATGCCTTGCGTGGCGCGTATCCGAAATTGCAGGTACCACCGGCGGCCAGTCAGGCGGAGGCACTTCTGCAGCAACTGGCTCGTGCTGCAGCGGGTGCGTCAACCCTGGCGCGAGTTCCTGTCCGCCGTTCAAAGTGGCTGGTGTCAGTTGCCGGGCTCCTGCTGCTTGCTATCCTGGGTGGGCAATATTGGTGGGCTACTTCACGGGCAACACCCGTGCCAGGTGCGGATGCTCGGCGCGCCTGGCAAGCGGCGCTTCAGCGGGCCATGGCTGCCCGCCCGGTGCATGGCAAACAAGGTACCCGCCACTTGCTGGCAGCAGTACAGGCTCAGCCGGTGCGTGTGGCCGGGTGGGTCCTCGAAACCATACGCTGCCAGCTGGGCTCGCAGCACTGGCAGTGTGCCAGCGACTACCGGCGAGTTGCGCCACAGGCCAACAATCAGGGCTTGATGCAAGAAGCCCCCACCGGTTGGCGTCTGGATTTTCCGTCGCTGGACACGGCTCGCGCTCATTGGTCTCCAACGGTCAGCAGCCAGGTGCCTGCGCCGCAGGATCTGCCGGCCGCTCAGTTGCTTGCGCGCCGTTGGGCCAGTGGCTTGCAGGCGGTCTTGCCGGCCTTTACATCAGTGCAGCTCAAGCCTGCGCAACCTTTGGCCTTGCTTGCTCCGCGTGATGTCCAGGGGCAGTTGATCCCCCAGCCCGCCGATCTGCCCGTGGTAAGAGTGCGGCCACTCAGTATCCGAGGGCCGCTGAGGTCCGCAGGTTTGCTGGCATCTCTGGCTCAGGCGGTGTCATGGCAAAAATTGGTGCTCAGCCACGCGCCAGGTGTCCGCCCCAGCCTCAAAAATAGCCGTCTTATCTTGCATCTCGAAGGGGCCGTGTATGAAAGCCGTCACTAACCGTGTTCAGCCTCAAACCGTGCGCTTCAAGGCAATGTGCCGCCATTTTTGGGTTGGCCTGGCCATGTTCTTGTGGTCCTGCGCGTTGGCAGCAGCG
The DNA here is from genome assembly GCF_040276085.1 of Castellaniella sp. FW104-7C03. NCBI lineage: Bacteria > Pseudomonadati > Pseudomonadota > Betaproteobacteria > Burkholderiales > Alcaligenaceae > Castellaniella > Castellaniella sp. FW104-7C03. The sequence continues at coordinate 93,138 of NZ_JBELOK010000005.1, read as the reverse complement.
CCACCAGGGGCCGATGCGCCGGTGTCGTCGACTCCCGAGGAATCATGGGAAACGCTGTCCGTACGCGAGTTGTTGCAGCAGGATCTGCAAGAGGTCCTGCGAACATCCACCCAGGACCCTGGCGTGGCCACGCTAGGGATCAAACCCTCTGTACGGCCGGTGATGGCGCCACGTCTGGTGGCCCTGTACGGTGTCGGCCGGGCCTTGATGGCTGAAGTTCAGGTGGGTCAAAGAGCCTATCTGTATGTGCGTGGCCAGCCCTTCCCGGCAGGCCACACGGGTGATTCCGGCGTCTATCAGCTTCGGGGGATGAACGGCGCCTGCATACAACTCGAGCGCGGAGAAGACCGTCATTCGCTGTGCTTGCGCATGTTGCTGGGTGAGGTGCAACCATGAAGATCTGGTCTTCTCCTTTGACGGTGGCAGAGCCCTCAGCGCCTTTTTGCCTGGCGGCGGCGGCCACCATCGAGCACGCCGGCCAACTGGCGCAGCTGCAGCCGCCTGTGAGGCGCCTGGCTGCCCGGCAATTTGAAGTCGATTCTCTGGCCGACCGGATCTGCCCGGTTGAGCGCACAGACGGCAGCATGACGTTGCTTGCGCGGGCGGAGTACGTCGGCAGTGATCAGGCAGATGCGCTGGAGCGGCGCATGCAGGCGGCAGGATTTGTGCTGTCCGATCCGGCCCGCTATGTGCTGCCGGCGGCTTTGTTGCTGGCCCTGTCGCGAGATGCCGGTGTGTTGGCCAGCCCTGCGCCCGCCAGCCGGACACCCACGGCACTGGCGGGTGTATTTCAAGACCTGATTGAATGGGGCGTGGCGCATCGGGCCAGCGACTTACACCTCAATGTTCATCAGGATGCCGCCACATCCGATGTGCGGTTTACCGTTGCGGGCCGGTATATTGCCCCCGAGCGCTTTCGCCTGATGCCCACCGATTTGCTGCTGGATGTGCTGGCCGTGGCCTGGATGGATATCCAGGGCGGCAATGGCGCGGTGTTCGACCCTCAACAAGAGCAGCAGGGCACTTTGCGCCGCCAGGTTCAGGGGCGCGCCTGTGTGTTGCGCTGGGCCTCGCTGGCGGCGGATCGCGGCCCAAGCGTCTGTCTGCGCTACCTGGCGCAGGATCACCGCCTGGTGCAAGCCGGCCTCCAAGACCTTGGCTATCGCGCCGATCACATCCAATGTTTTGATCGTGTGCTGCGCTCAGAGGGCGGCGCGATTGTGCTGGCTGGAACCGTGGGTTCCGGCAAGTCAACGACGCTCACCAGCCTGATGGGCCGTCTGCCAGATGAGCGCAAGATCATCACTCTTGAAGAGCCGGTTGAATACCGCATCGAACGTGCAATTCAAAACAGCATCACCCGCAATCTGGATCAGCAGGCATCCGCACCGTATGCCGCCAAACTGCGCACCTTGAAGCGCTCGGCCATGACAGATGTGCTGCTGGGTGAAATTCGTGACCAGGACAGTGCCCTGGCTTTTATGGATCTGGCCAGCTCCGGCGTCAATCTGTACACCACGGTGCATGCGCCTTCGGCCGCCGCCATTATTGATCGCCTGAGTTCCCGGTTTATCGGTATTCCAGTCGACTTCCTGCATACGGCCGGGGTGCTGAAGCTATTGGTGTTTCAGGTGCTGTTGCCCAGGCTGTGCTCACATTGTGCCCTGCCGGTCAGGCATGTGCGTACAGAGGATGTCCGTGGCGTGTCGGGGTCGCCAGAAACGGCAGCCTGGCTGGATCGTATCGAGCAACTCTGGCAGGTATCGCCCCGGCAACTGCGTGTGCGTAACCCCGAGGGATGCCCGCATTGCCGGCTGCCTCAGCTACCCGCACTGGCCGGCTATGCTGGCCGTACGGTGGCGGCAGAGCTCCTTGAACCAGGCCTGTCTCCAATGCAGCACGGGGCTGTGGATCCCTATCTGCCTGATTCCACCTATAGCGCGATGGCACATGCCATGCAAAAGGTGGCGGCCGGTGAGGTAGACCCGCACGATATCGAGATGCGCTTCATGGCATTTGAAACACTGGCCTTGCGCCGCCAGGCCCGTGCACCCCAATCAGCATTTCGGCAGGTAGCCCGATGCGGCGTCTGAACCTCTGGCCGGGCCAAGTTGGCCTATGGCAGCACAGGCTGGATGCCTGGCGTTTCTCGTCCCAACGGGCAGATTATCTGGATTATTTGCATGCAGTGCTTCATGGAGCGCAAGGGCGCCTGACACTGCGTGAGCTATTTGACCGGGATGCCACACGATACGGCCGGCGTACGGTTCGTGGACGGCTGTCGCAGCAGTGGTCACTGGTGTGTGAGGCCAGTGGCGGTGATCTGCATGCCACCTGGGAGGGCTGTTTTCCTGATGATGAGCGAGCCTTGTTGCAGCTGGCCCAGGCGTTTGGCAACGTCCGGCTCATGGCCTGCTTTCAGGCCCTTGCCCGACATCTGGGCTTGCTGATCCAGGCCAGGCGGATGCTCTGGGCAACGCTGGGTTCTGCTGCTTTGGCGCTGGTGGTCGTCAGTGTGCTGATGCTGGCACTGCCGGCCTGGACTGTCCCGGCCTTGCAGCAGGCCTTTCAGGGCTTGCCTCCTGCCTATCACGGCGCCTGGGCACAAAGCCTGTTTACCTTTGCCGGCTATCTGCGCGTATGGGGGGGTGGGTTGCCGATCCTGACGGTGGCCCTGCTGTCAGGCGGGCTGTTCAGTTTGCCGCGCACCTCTGGCTATGGTCGCCGCCTGCTCGATCGGTTTGGTCCGTGGCGTCTGTATCGCAATGTGCAGGCCTTGCGTCTGTTGGCGCTGATCACCATTCTCCTGCAGCCCGGCACAGGCCATTCCACGCAGTTACGCCCAGTGATTGTCCTGCTGTTTGAGACGGCCTCGCCCTGGCTTGCCGCCCATTTGCGCAGGATGGTGGCCCGGATCGATCAGGGTGAGACAGGGGCTGATGCGTTTGACACCGGTTTGCTGGATCGTGATGTGTATTGGTATCTGGAGGACATGGTTGCTGCACGCGGCTTGCAGGAAGGTCTGCAAATCGTGCACCAGCGCATGTCCCAGGTCTGGTTTCAAAGGATTCAGCTGCAGGCACAGGTCTTGCGCTGGCTGGTGCTGCTGACAGGTGTTGCCAGTGTGCTGGTATTGGGCCTGTGGCATTACGCGGCCATCGATGATCTGCGCCGCGGCTGGATGATGTTTCAGGCCAGCCAATAAAGGCGGGCAAATCGGGCCGGCTACCGGCAAAGGAGACACCATGCGCAATCATCTTTTTCATCCTCACCGGCTTTCTGCGGGCAAAGACACGCGGCACTCACAGCAAGGCTTTTCCCTGATCGAAGTTTCGATCGTGACTGCTATCGTGCTTCTGATTGCAGTCATTGGCATTCCGGCGATCGGCAGCTATGTGCTGGAGAACAAGGTGCCCAAGGTTGGCCAGGAGCTGGCCCGCTTTATGATGCAGACCCGCATCAATGCCAGTACGGCTGGAGACCCGCCCTATAGCCAGATCAGCAATGCCAATCTGGTCTCGATGGTGGCAGATTCCAGCGTGCTCACACAGGCCAGCGATGGTGCCGTGCTGCACGGTCTGGGCACGGGGGCGATCGAGGTCGAGCCCGATGAAGCGGGCGCCGGGTTTCTGTTGCGCTTGCAGGCGGTCAATCATGTGGCCTGCCCTTCGATTGCATCGGTGCTGCAGCGTGTCGCCGATCGCATTACGGTCAGCAGCCAGGGAGGCGCGGCCATTACTGTCAAGGATGCCACCACACCATACAGTGCACTCACCGCCGAGTCTCTCTGCAGTCGTGGGGACACCAATCAGTTTGTGTTTTATGCGCGCTGATTTAAGTTGCGGCGGCAAGCTGTCCTGGCCTTTGGCAGCCCGTTGGCGGGTAGCCTTGCGTATGACGGCGTCTATTGCTGGCAGGCGCCAGCAGGGTTCACTGCTGCTCGAATTCATGGTAGTGGCCGCCATCGCCCTGGTGCTCAGCATCTGGGCAACGCACGAGTGGGTGCAGCGCTCCCGTGCCTTGCAGGCGCAGGCGCTGGCAGTGTGGATGGAAACCGCCCGGGCAGCGGCCGACGGCTATCTGCAGCGCTACCAGCATTCGCTCAAGCAGGCGGATGTAGAGGCTGTCATGGCCTCGGAAGGGTTTGCCAACTGGCAGGCACCCAGTGTGCCAGAGCTGCAGGCAGCCGGTTTGCTGCCCGCGCATTGGCAATCGGCTGGGCCCCTGCGCCAACAGCTGGTCTGGCAAGCAAGTCGCACAGGCAGTTGCCCATTGGCTCCGTGCACTTTACAGGCCCTGGTGGTGGCTCAGCCCGCCTTGCAGGACAAGCACGGGCAGGTGGATCGCTCCTTGGTGGCCGAGTGGCTGCTGGCTGCTCGTGGCCGTGGCCTGGTGGTCTGGCCGCATGCCGGCGATTGGCTGAGCGGGTCGGGGGTGCGCGTGCCTGTGCCTGTCGGGGCAGGATGGCAGCCGGGTACGGTGGCCTTGTTGTCCGCACAAGCCGGCAGTGCTGTGGCTGAAACCCCTCCCGATATAGATTCTCCCGTCAACACAGACGATTTTTTGCGCGTACGGGATGAGCGTGATCCCGATTTTCAGGGTGATGTCACGGTGCAGGGCAGGGTACGCAGCAATACCACCTTGCAGGCCGCGCAAGGCCTGCGGCTTGATCAGGGGTGGATTCGATATGGTGGCTGTGGCACAGAGAACCTGATCGGTCGCAACGGCATGTACCCGGGGCTCTTGATCTGTTTGCAGGGCCAGTGGCAGCCGCTGGCCCGGCCTGCTGGTGGCGGCTATCTGTTTAACAGCCGCAGAGGCTGCGTCAGCCAGACAGGTGCCAGTACGGTCAACCCAAACACAGGTGCTTGCAACTGCGGGATTGGCTACCAGCCTGTGCTGGTGGCCGAAACCGGCTCAGTCATGGCGCCCGAGGGCTTAAGCCAGGGTGTGGTATGCCATCCGGGTTAAAACCAAAGCACCAAAAAGCAGGGCGGCTTAAACAAGCCGCCCTGCTGTGATGCCGCCTGGCTGCTTAAAGCCAGGCCTTGCTTATTGACCGCTCCAGGCCGCAATCACGGCGCGTTCTTCGTCCGTCATGTTGGTGAGGTTGGCCAGTGGCATATATTTGTTGGCCACCACCTGCTTGATCTGCGCAGCGTGTTGCAAGGTCTCTGCGTTGGTGTCCAGCATGATGCCGGCGGGTGCTGCAGCAAAACCAGGCTGCGTGGGTTTGGCCGAGTGGCATTCAACACAACGTGCCTGAATGATCCCGTGTACTTGTTCGATGGATACGCCTGTAGTGCTTGCCGTGCTGCCCGCCAGGCTTGTGGCGGCGGCCAGCGGTACGGGTGCCGGTGCGGGCGAGGGTGCTGCAATCCAGCCAATCAGTGCCAGCAACACGATGCCAACAGCCGGATAGCGCAGGTCGTTTTTGCCCAGGTGGCGCAGCACAAAGTACTGGCGGATCACCGCGCCGGCAAAAATGAACAGCGTCATGATGACCCAGGCATATTCGTTTGAGTAAGTAAACGAATAGTGGTTGCTGAGCATCAGGAAAATCACCGGCAGGGTGAAGTACGTGTTGTGCACCGAGCGCTGTTTACCCCAGGCCCCGTCCAGCGGGTTGGGTTTTCCGCCCGTTTTCAAGGCTTTGACCATGCGCCGCTGCCCGGGGATGATCCAGAAAAACACGTTGGCCGACATGCAGGTGGCCATCAGGGCGCCGGTAATCAAAAACGCAGCCCGGCCCGGGAAAATCTGCGAGGTCAGCCAGGCAACAATTACCATCATCACGCCCACAGCGGCACTCAGCCACCCATCGTGGTTGACGGTGGGGCTGATGATGCGGCACAAGCGCGAATACACGTTGTAGCCAATCACCAGAAACAGCACAGCCAGAATGCCGGCCTCAAAGCCGCTCATGTTGCGAGCCCATTCCCAGGGACTGGCGGGGTTTACCAGATAGATGTCGGCTTTCAACAGATACAACAGCATGAACAGCCCGAAGCCGGACAGCCAGGTGGTGTACGCCTTCCAGAACGACCAATGCAGGTCGTCGGGCAGCTCGGCTGGGTTGGTGAGATATTTTTGATTGTGATAGAAGCCGCCACCGTGCACGGCCCAAAGTTCTCCGTAGACACCCAGCTTCTTGCTGTGTTCGCCTTTTGGGGCGTGCAGGCTTAGGTCCAGCATCACAAAGTAAATCGATTCGCCAATCCAGGCGATTGCCGCGATGACGTGCAGCCAGCGCAGCAGCAAATTGCCGTATTCCAGAAAAAAACCTTCCATGACGAGGTCTCCTCTACTTTTATATTGGTTTTTGGGGTGCGCGCGGAGAGGCTTAGCTGCCGCGGTAGGTGGACCATGTCCAAGGCGTCACCACCAGCGGGACGTGATAGTTTTGCTCTGGCTGGGCAATCCCGAACCGAAGCACCACCACGTCCACGAATCGCGGCTCTGGCAATGCAATGCCTTTGCCCGCAAAGTAGTCTCCCGCATGGAAGACAAGCTCGTAGGTGCCTTTGACAAGGGCATCACCGCTTAGCAACGGCGCGTCACAGCGTCCGTCGTGGTTGGTGGCTGTCTGTGTCAGCAATGTGCGTGTTTCGCCTTCAAGGCGATAGAGTTCCAGGGCGACGCCCTGAGCCGGTACACCGTGTACGGTGTCCAGGACATGGGTGGAAAGTTTTCCCATGAGAGTGATCCCCGGTCAGTATCCTGTTAGTGGGCCCCCGGTATGGCCATCCTGACAACCCCTGCCATACGAGGCGGCAGAGCCTGTCAGTGCGCGCCTGGCCAGTGGCCAGTCGGAACAGGACGGTTTACGTCGGACTGGTCTTGCCATCTAGCAGAACGCAGCGCCCGACACATTGTCAACAATTTGTGTTGACGATTCTCGCGTGATCCACAATAATTGTCAACAAATTTTGTTGATTATGTGACCTCATTTAAACCGCACGCCCATGCTTCAGTTAAAACCGTCTCGTCGTGACGCCACCGATTTGCAGGCTCCCCGGGCTTCGTCGCTGCGCGCGCCCAAAGCAGCCAGTGCACCGTCAGAAACACAGCGTGTTTACGATGAAATTTTTGATGCAGCGATGGATCGTCGTTTGTTGCCCGGGGCCAAACTCACCGAAGCCACGCTGTGTTCAATCTTTGACTGCTCGCGTGGCACAGTGCGGGCAGCCCTGGCGCAGCTGGCGCACGACAAGATCGTGATGATCGAGCCCAATCGCGGGGCCTATGTGTGGCAGGCTGCGCCCAAAGAAGTACGTGATGTGTTTGCCATGCGCCGGGCCCTTGAAGGCCTGACCATCGATCAACTGGTGGGGCTTGAAGATCTGGATGCCCGTCTGCAGGCGCTGGATGACATGGTGGCGCGCGAGCAACAAGCCTACGAGAATGGCGACCGCATCAGTTGGTTGCGTCTGTCCAATGCGTTTCATGTCGAGCTGGCTCGGGTGCTGGATAACCAGGTGCTCACCGAGATGTTGTCCGGCCTGTGCGCCCGTACCACGCTCATCATTGCCCTGGGCGATGGGCCCGAGGGCAGTGCCTGCTCGTATGTCGAGCATCGCGAGATCCTGAATCATATTCGGCAGCGCGATGCTGGTAGTGCGCGCGCAGCCATGGATCACCATTTGCAAGATTGTGAACACCGGATGGAGGCCCCCTCGGATGGGGGGCCTGATCCGTGGTCCGCCTTTAGTGTGCGGCGCTGATACCGCTTGGCCGGCTATCGCACCGATCCTTATTTTCTGGAGACTTTTGATGACAGACCCTCATTATCCACGCGACCTGATCGGCTACGGCCGGACGCCACCCCAGGCCAATTGGCCCGGGCAGGCGCGTGTTGCCGTGCAGTTTGTCATGAACTATGAAGAAGGTGGCGAAAACTGTGTGCTCAATGGTGATGCGGCATCCGAGCAATTCTTGTCCGAAATCATCGGGGCAGCGGCCTACCCGGCGCGTCACCTGTCGATGGAATCGATCTACGAGTACGGCTCACGTGCCGGTGTATGGCGTATCCTGCGTGAATTTGAGCGGCGAGGCCTGCCACTGACCGTATTTGGTGTGGGGATGGCGCTTGAGCGCAACCCCGAGGTTGCCCGTGCGTTTGTCGAGTTGGGCCATGAAGTGGCCTGCCACGGGTACCGGTGGATCCATTACCAGGACGTGTCCGAGGATGTCGAGCGCGAGCATATGCAGCGCTGCGTCGAGGTGGTTACCCGACTGCTGGGGCGCCATCCCGATGGCTGGTATACCGGCCGCGACAGCCCCAATACCCTCCGGCTAGTGGCCGAGGAAGGCCAGTTTCTGTATGACGCCGACTACTACGGTGATGATCTGCCTTTCTGGACGGAAGTGGATCTGGGCGATGGCCGCATGCACCCACAGCTGATCGTGCCCTACACCCTGGATACCAACGATATGCGGTTTGCGTCGCCACAGGGCTTTAATACGGGTGACCACTTCTTTCACTATTTGCGCGATGCCTTCGATGTGCTGTATGCCGAAGGGGAAACCTCGCCCAAGATGATGTCTGTGGGCCTGCATTGCCGCCTTACCGGCCGCCCAGCGCGTTTTGCCGGCCTGCAGCGGTTTCTGGATCATATCCAGCAGCATGATCGTGTCTGGATTGCCACCCGGGCTGACGTCGCCCGTCATTGGGTCAAGACGCATCCCTACACCCAAAAGTAAGTTTTCCGCCGGGCATCGCATGCCCGGCGCCCAACCGCCCGGAGGTTGCTTCGGACGGTTTTTTTCTGAATCTGGAGCGTATTTCCATGGCATCTTCCAATCTGCCCGTCGGTACCGTCATCGACGCCCCTGCTGTTGATCTGCCCGTTTTTGCGTCCCGGTACCCCAATTTGCTCAGCGAGCAACTGGGTGCCAAGGTGCTGTCGTGCACCGATGAATTCTTTGCCGGCGCCCCGCGCATGTTGCAGGATGCTGAACCCGTATTCATCGTTGGCAAGTTTGATGACCACGGCAAATGGATGGACGGCTGGGAAACCCGTCGCCGCCGCAATGGTGGCCACGACACCGCGATCGTGAAACTGGGGCTGCCCGGCACCATCAAGGGGCTGGACATCAACACCAGCCATTTCACAGGCAATTTCCCGCCTGCAGCGTCCATCCAGGTGGCCCAATGCGAGGGCGAGCCCACCGAACAAACCCAATGGGTTGAAATTGTGCCGGCCAAATCGCTGCAAGGAAACGCCCATCATTTCGTCGAGATCGACAACGACGGTGTCTGGACGCATCTTCGTCTGAACATCTTTCCGGACGGCGGCGTGGCCCGCCTGCGTGTCTACGGCCAGCCAGCCTGCAACTGGGATAAAAAAGATCCTTCGCAGCTTTACGAAGTATCGGCGCTGGCCAATGGCGGGCGCATCGTGGCCTACAACGACTCACACTTCGGCTCACCCATGCCCTTGCTCACACCGGGACGTGGCGCGAACATGGGTGATGGCTGGGAAACCCGCCGTCGCCGTGAGCCGGGCAACGATTGGGTCATCATCGAGCTCGGCCATCCGGTGACTGTCGAGAAAATAGAAATCGATACGGCCCACTTCAAGGGCAATTACCCCGACCGTGTCTCGGTGCAGGGCGCATTGGTGCAAGAGTCCACAGATCAGTCGCTGATTACTCAATCCATGTTCTGGCCGGAGATCCTGGGTGAGCAGAAAACCGAGATGGACAAGCAGCATTTCTACGAGGCCGACGCCCTGAAGCCAGTTGGGCCGGTCTCCCATGTGCGCGTCAATATGTTCCCGGATGGCGGCATCAGCCGCGTGCGCATCTGGGGCCGTTTGGCTCGCTGAGGAAGGCTGAAGAATGAGACCCCTCACCAACGCTCCCCGGGCCTTTGATGCGCGTTTGCGCAACTGGGTGGATGAACATTTTGATGAGCAGGTCTCCTTGCTGCAGCGCCTGGTGGCTATCCCGACGGATACGCCGCCAGGCGACACGGCGCGCCATGCAGAGGCGGTGGCCGATGTAGTGGCGGCTTGGGGCTGGCAGGCAGAGCGCCACAGCGTGCCGGCTGATGAAGTGCAGGCTTACGGCATGCGCTCCATCACCAACCTGGTCATCCGCCGCCAGTATGCATCCGGTGGCCCGGTGATTGCCCTGAATGCCCATGGCGATGTGGTGCCTCCGGGGGATGGCTGGACGCACGACCCCTATGGTGGCGCCGTGGTGGACGGGCGCCTGTATGGGCGCGCATCCGCTGTGTCCAAAAGCGATTTCACCACCTATCTCCACGCGGTTCGCGCGCTCGAGGCCAGCGGCTTGCCGCTACGGGGTGCAGTAGAGCTGCACTTTACCTACGACGAAGAGTTTGGTGGACTCAAAGGCCCCGGCTGGTTGCTGGCGCAGGGCCTGAGCCGGCCCGATTATGCGATCTGTGCCAGTTTCAGCCATGCCGTGGTGACGGCACACAATGGTTGCCTGCAGTTTGAAATCACCGTCAATGGCAAGGCAACCCATGGTTCTGCCCCCAAAACCGGGCATGATGCCTTGCAGGCGGCAAGCCGCATCCTGGTAGAAACCTACCAGCAGGCGCAGGCGCTGGAGGCCGTGCATTCCTCCATTGACGGCATTAGCCATCCCACGTTGATCATCGGGAAAATCGACGGTGGCACCAATACCAATGTGGTGCCTGGGCGCGTGGTGCTGAAAATGGATCGCCGGATGATCCCCGAAGAAGATCCCGCACAGGTAGAAGCCCAGGTGCGCGATTTTGTACAACAGGCGGTTGCCGGTCTGCCCGGCATCACAGTGTCCATCCGGCGCCTGCTGCTGGCGCGGGCCTTGCGCCCCTTGCCGGGGCATGAAAAGCTGGTGGCCAGCCTGCAGGCGCATGCGCAAACGGTGTTTAATGAAGCCATTGCCGCTGTCGGCACGCCTTTGTATGCTGATGCGCGCCTGTATGCCGAGCATGGGATTCCCACCGTCATGTATGGTGCGGGGCCCCGCACCGTGCTTGAGTCGGGTGCCAAACAGGCCGACGAGCACGTGATGCTCAGCGACCTTAAAGGCGCTACCCAGGTGATGGCCGGTTTGCTGGCTGATTTTCTGGTGGCTGACGCAGCGCAGGCCGCACATTGATTCTCAAGGAAGCACACCATGACAGACCCGTCAGCGTTGGAAAAACGCTTGATCGAACTCGAACTGAAAGCCATCGAGGCCGATGACCTTCTCGATCAGCTGAACACCACGGTGTTTCGCCAACAGCAGCAAATCGAGGTGCTGGCACAAGAGCTGGTGATGCTGCGACAACAGCAGGGCACGGACGGTGGCTCTGGTGTGCGCAATCTGCAAGATGAGCGTCCGCCGCATTATTGAGGCAAGATAATGCCTGATATCGATGATCACACAGGAGTCTGTCCATGAGCCAGTTGTCCGAGTACGTCCCCCCCAAAGTCTGGACCTGGGACCAACCCAGTGGTGGGCGTTTCGCCAGCATCAATCGCCCGGTGTCGGGGCCCACGCATGATCAGCCGCTGCCCCTTGGCAAACACCCGTTGCAGCTGTATTCGCAGGGCACACCCAATGGCATCAAGGTCACCATCATGCTCGAAGAACTGCTGGCGGCGGGCCATGCGGGGGCCGAGTACGATGCCTGGCTGATTCGCATTGGCGAGGGCGACCAATTTGGCAGCGGCTTTGTCGCGATCAATCCAAACTCCAAGATCCCGGCACTGGTAGATCACAGCGGCAATGAGCCCATCCCGGTGTTCGAGTCTGGTGCCATCCTGCAGTATCTGGCCGAAAAATTTTCAGTGTTTTTACCCACCGCACCAGCCGCCCGGGCACGGTGTCTGTCCTGGCTCTTTTGGCAGGTGGGCAGCGCCCCTTACCTGGGAGGTGGCTTTGGCCACTTTTATGCGTATGCGCCTTTCAAGATCGAATACGCCATCAACCGCTTTGCGATGGAAACCAAGCGTCAGCTGGATGTGCTCGACCAATGTCTGGCCCGGCAGGCCTATGTCGCGGGTGACGACTACACCATCGCTGACATCGCCATCTGGCCTTGGTATGGCAGTTTGGTACAAGGAGACGTCTACGGCGCCGGCGAATTCCTTTCAGTGCAAGACTACCAGCATGTTCAGCGTTGGGCGGCTCAAATTGCGCAACGCCCCGCAGTGCAACGTGGCCGTCTCGTCAACCGCACCTCCGAGGGCTGCTTGCGCGAGCGCCACGCCGCCAGCGATTTCGACGGCTTGTTGTAAATACCCGCACCCCGGCAGGCGTTGCTTTGCTGCGCATATGCCGGGGCTACTTTTTGCACTCACCAGGAACCCTCATGCTGCAATTCACCACCATCGGGGCGGCGATTGTCGATATCGTCGTGTCGCGCGTGCATCCGATGCGGGGTGCCAAGCAGGATGTCGAACATATCGGCCTGTATGCCGGGGGTGGGGCGGTCAATGCGGCGCTTAACGTGGCTTCCCGTGGTGCGCGGGTTACCGTGCACGCCTGTGTGGGGCAAGATCTTGAAGGCGGCCTGATCCGCGACCTGCTCCAGCGACACGGGATTCGTGCAACCATTCCGCCGCATCATCTGCCCACAGGCAAGGCGGTGGTCATGATTGATGACACCGGGGCAGCACGCGCGTACGCCCAGCGTGGGGCCAGTGCATGGGTGGGTGAACATGGCTTTCCGGGCCTGGAGCAGGCCGATGTGGTGTATGTCACGGGGCTCTCGCTGAAGTCACAGGCTTGGCTGCAAAATGCCTTGTCGGCCATCAGCCGCCGGCCGTTTCGGCTGGTCGTCACACCGGGCGCCCGCCAACTGTCCGATCCCCAGGCCCTGCATGGCTTGTGGGATCAGGCGGACCTTTTGTGTGTCAACGCGCAAGAGGCAGCCAAGTTGCTGGCCGACGACACTATTCGCACAGATGCGCCGTCGCCACAGATTGCCCAGGCGCTGGCACGCCGTCTGGTGCGGCGTCCTGGGCAAGCGATTCTCCTGACGCTTGGCGCCGCGGGGGCTGTTTTTTTTGATGGACAGGCAAGCCATTTCCATGCGGCTCAGCGGGTGGAGGCGGTGTCCACCATTGGGGCGGGCGACGCGTTTGCTTCGGCGTTTGTGCATGTCTGGGCAGAGGGTGCTGCCGCGCAGGATGCCTTGGCAGCCGCTACCGACAGCGCGGCGGCCATCATCCAGCGTGTACCTGCCAACATGGGCGGGCTTTTACGTGCCTAAATAACTTTTGGTTTTATAGGTATCGCTGTCCGAGTGAACAAATCTGGGACAATGGTTTCCTGTTCTCATTTTTCGTGGTTTTCTCATGAATATCCTGTCTGCTGTCCTTGGTGGTGCCGCGCTTGCCCTGGCATCGGTGTCCAGTGCCTGGGCTGCCCAGCCTTTGCTGGCCCCCACCGAACTCAACTCCCTGCATCAGCAAGCGGATGTTCGGGTCATCGATATCCGGCCACCGGATGCCTATGCGGCCGGCCATATCCCGGGTGCGGTCTCTGCTCCTTATGCGCAGTGGCGTGGCCCGGCCAATAACCCTGGGCAGTTGCGCTCGGTTGATGAGTTCACCAAGCAAGTGCAGGCGTTGGGCGTGGATCAGGGCACGCATGCTGTGGTGGTCTCTTCGGGGGCGGATAGCACTGATTTTGGCGCTTCGGCCCGGGTGTACTGGACGCTCAAATACCTGGGGCTTACCGAGCTTTCTATTTTGAATGGCGGCGAGAAAGCCTGGGTGGACGCGGGTCTGCCACAAGACAACTCTGTGCCAAGCATCACGGCCAGCACGTTCCAGGCGCACCCCGACGCTTCCATCCTAGCGACCACCGATCAAGTGGCTGCTCAGGTGGGCAACCCCAGCACCACGCTGGTGGATGCGCGGCCTCTGGATTTTTATCTGGGCAAGGTCAAGGCGCCTACCGCCAAGGTACCAGGCACCATCAAGGGTGCTGTCAATGTTGAGAATGGCCGCTGGTTCAAGCCGGGCACGTCAATCTTTGTTGCTCCCGATCAGGCCCGCCAGATTGCCGCCCAGCTGTTGCCCCAGTCACAGGCCAGCGAAACCATCTCGTTTTGCAATACCGGACACTGGGCTGCCACTGATTGGTTTGCTTTATCCGAGATTGTTGGTGTAAAAAATGTCCGGTTGTATCCCGAGTCTATGGCAGCATGGTCGCAAAATGCCGATCATCCCATGGAGAACGTCCCTGGACGCGGCCAGCAGATCCTGAACAAGCTCAAAGGGCTCCTCAGCTAAGCAGGTTTTACATGACAAAACGTGTTCCTTTGGCGGTGGCGATCACCGCCTTTTTGGTGTTCCTGGCCTGGTCGGTGGCATTGCGCCAGGCCTTGCTGTTTATGGTGGGTATTGGTCTAGGTGCCGTTTTGGCCGGTGCGCGGTTTGGCTTTACCACGGGCTGGCGCAAGCTTATCGAGCAACGCGACCCCTCTGGCGTGTTGGCCCAGTTGGTGCTGCTGGCCATCGCGGCAGCTGTCTCCATGCCTTTGCTGGCCGCGTTCCCCACTGATCTGGGCGCTGCTCTGGGGCCCCCCAGCATCAGCCTGATCGTAGGCGCCTTTGTGTTTGGCGGCTGCATGCAGGTGGCGGATGGTTGCGGCTCGGGCACTTTGTATAAAGCTGGTTTGGGCATTCCCATGAACATGGCTATCTTGCCTCTGTTTGCGTTGGGTAGCTTCCTGGGCTCTGCCACACTCGAGCAATGGCTGTCCCTGGGGGCTTTGCCACCCTACGGATTGGTGACACACTTTGGGGCGCCTGCAGCCTTGCTGCTTACCTTGGCTGGCTTGGCCCTGGTGGGTTGGGGCGTAACCCGCTGGACGGGCCGCACCACCCGCTGGTGGGATCGCAAACTGCTGATTGGTGCCTTGCTGCTGGCGGTTTTGGCGGTGCTTAACCTGATTATTGCCGGCCAGCCCTGGGGCATTGTTTATGGGTTTGGTCTGTGGGCGGCCAAGATTGCCACGGCAGCACAGCTTTTTGACCCGGCCACCAATGCCTTCTGGAGCGAGCCCGTCAATACGGCAACACTCACACAGTCAGTTTTTCTGGATGTCACATCCATCACCAATATTGGTATTTTGGCGGGTGCCTTGTGGATTGCAGCGGGCAAGCCGCGCCCCAACAGCCGCCCGATGACTTCAGCCCAATGGATCATTGGCCTGGTGGCCGGCCTGCTGTTGGGATATAGCTCCCGCCTGGCGTTTGGTTGCAACATCGGTGCAATGGTCAGCGGCATCTCCACCGGCAGCCTGCATGGCTGGATCTGGGTGCCCATGGCGTTTATGGGTTCTTTGATCGGTGTGCGGGTACGCCGCCGGTGGTTTGCCAGTTAAGCGAGGGCCGTGCATGATTACTCATTATCTCTTGCCCGTGTGTTATCCAGCCGCGGGGCAATCCGCAAAAAGGGCTGCACATGAATAATCGCTTTCTGGCTTTGGCCTTTTGGGCTGTTATGGTGGGCTTTTTTGCTTGGGACTGGGCGCACAGTGCCTCGGTTAATGTATACGCAGAGCCCCCACTGATTGCGATGGGCTCTGGTGTGGCGCCCAGTGGCGGGCACTGCGCATCTACCTTTTAGGCCAACCTAGAGTATTGCGCGGCGGCCCCCTGGCAGCATTCTGGTCAGGGTGTTGTCGTGCATCATCGTCTGGTGCACGATTGCGGCCGCTGCATGCAAGCCGATCAGAAAGTAGCCGATATTTCCGATCACCTCATGGATATCCTGCAAGGTGCGGGCCAGAGGCTTGTCGGCACTGATCAGGGCCGGCCACTCCCAGCCATAAAAGGGGATGGGCCGCCCCTTGGCGCTCAGCGTCAACCATCCCAGTATGGGCATGGCAATCAAAAATACATACAGGGCAATATGCATGACGTGCGCCAGCCGATCTTGCCACACAGGCATGGGCGGCTGAATAGGTGGCGTATGGGTAAGGTTGCGTACGGCCAAGCGCACAAACACCAGGCAAAACACGGTCAGGCCAAGGATGTTGTGCCAGGATTTCATGGCGTCGTGCAAGGGGTCGGTTTTGGGTACCCAGCCGCGCAACTCGATCAGGGCATATACGGCGATCAGCAGCACCAGCGTCAACCAGTGCGTCGTCATCATTAAAGGATGGTATCGGGAGTCCGGCGTGCTCATGCTGTGGCCTTGGTGTCATAGGATGGATGTCATCATAGGCGCGGAATCATGAACCTGTGATGAATGCATGCTGCCGGGTGTGTGGCGGGCTGTTGGCGGGCTGTTGGCGTGCAGGGCGACCAGTGCCACCAGCCCTTTTTAATGCTTAGCAATTGCCTTTCATGGCCTGGCCTGGGGGGCAGAAACCGCCATATCCATAGCCTGGGTCGGGATCGACCACGACCGATCCGCTGGGGGTATACACCGCACAGGCGGAAAGCATTGCGACAATTGCGCAAACCGAAAGTATTCTTTTCATGACAGCCTCTTTTAGGACGTAGCCATTTTGCCTGAGGCTGCTGGACCAAGCGCTACAACGCGTAACTGTGCTCAACAGCGGGTTGTCGGCCAAGTCAAAGAGATAAGAAGCTTTATTTTGGTATATGCCCTATGCTGTCGTGTTGGCCGCAGAATGCAGCTACATATTGATCAGGGTGAATTGTCATGGAAAAGAAAGACGATACTCAAGTTGGTATCAAGCCTGAGGCTGAAAAGCCGGCGGGGCCCAAGGCTCCAATGAAACAGGCACGCTGGTCCGGGATGGGCGGCAATTCGGGGGCTAAAAACTCGAAGTCGGTTCATAGCCGCATGCCTACGGGCAGGGGCTCGGCGCGGGGCCGGTAAGGCCTGGGTCCCCGTGCCTTAAGCCAACTGGCTGAGCCAGCTCCTGAACATAATCACTGTCACTGGACAGTTGGAAGCCCGGCGCTGCCTCCTTGCCGGATTTGTCGACTTCAAGCCTCCATGTCGTGGAGTGCCTATAACCACGCACTGGTTGGGCTGGCCTCGTCGGTGCGCTGCTGCTCTGGATCGGCATCAAGCTGCTCCTGCCCGATGCCAACGCACACGCAAATGTTGTGGCCCATGGTAGTTTTTTGGCTGCTTATCACGGCCGTGCTGGTGCTTGCCATTGCCGCACTGGTGAAATATCTCTTCGAGAAGTGAATTGGCAGCCAAGCCGCAGAACGCAAAAACGCCAACCCCGAAGGATTGGCGTATTGCGGATTGCACCTGATGGTCTGCCACTCAGAGCCGGGGTGATTCACGACCGATTTAAGGTTATCCGCTACGTGGAAAAAAGCCATGGCACGTTGTCGGTGCCAAGCGCCCACCGATTAAATGTCAGTCCTTCACGAGCGCAGCGTAGCCAGCACGGCTGTCGGGCCAGCGTGGTACAAAACCGGATGCACGCAAGCGCGCATTAGACAAGCGTTTACTTCCGATACCCTGCGGCGCAAGCCCTTCGGTGGGTTCCGGTACCCCCAGCCTACGCGCCACTTCACCATACAACTGAGCAATTGGCAGCGGCGTGTCGTCCACGCCCAGATAAAGCGTTGCCGGATCAGGTAACCCGAGAATATGCACAATAGCGCAAGCGGCATCATCGACATGTATCCGGTTGCTCCAGAATGGCGGCTCCGTGCGCACTCGCGCACGGCAGCTGCGCAGCCGTTCGAACAGCCCAGTGCGCCCCGGGCCGTAGAGCCCAGCCAACCGTAAGACCGTTGCCCGCCGACCGCTTTCGGCTAGCCATTGTTCGGCTTCGAGCAGCACTTCGCCATTGAATCCAAGCGGTGCAGCCGGTGTATCCTCATCGACCCAATCACCATTGTGCTCGCCGTAAACGGCGCTGGAAGAGACAAACACGATGCGCTGTAGTGCTGGCCTACCCAATGCCTGCAATAGATTCTGCAATCCTTGCACAAACACTTGACGATAGGCTGGGCGATCGCGAGTATCGGGCGTAGGCAGATACACCACCCGGTCGATATGTTCGGGCAAATTCCGCAGGCTGCGTGCGTCGGTTAGATCAGCTTGCAGTAACGTGATGCCAGCGGGAAGTGGCACATCCGAACGCCTCAGGCCCCAGACCTCGGCACCGGAATCGCGTAACAGCAGTGCCACGCGAGTGCCCACATCTCCGCAACCGGCTACCAGTACGCGCTGTGTCTGTTGGTATGAGGTTTCTGTGTTTGTTGACATCAGTGCTTAAATTTTTGATCAAATCTGTTTTTATTGGCCGTCCGCAGCAACACATGCATGCGCCCAACTGGCTCCCATTACCTGAAGCATGCTGACTATAGCCGCCATGTGTTTTTGGTTCAGGTCGAATGTGAGGGTTTCAGCCTTTCAGAATTCCATAGCGTGCCAAGGTTACTTTGCGTACAGAGCGGTGATCGACGATGGGCATAGGGTAACGATCGCCAAGCTTTATCTGTGCGGCGGCTAGAACGGTATCATGAGTCAGCCACGGTGCGTGGATGTCTTTGTCTGGCAGGCCTGCGATCTCAGGAACATAACGTCGAATGAAAGCGCCTCGCGCATCAAATTTTTGTGACTGGGCGATGGGGTTGAATATCCGGAAGTAGGGTTGCGCATCGCAGCCTGTCGATGCGGCCCACTGCCATCCACCATTGTTGGCGGCTAGATCAAAGTCATTTAGTTGCCGAGAAAAATATTGCTCGCCTCGCCGCCAGTCTATGCCCAGGTCTTTGGTCAGAAAACTCGCGACAATCATGCGCAATCGATTATGCATATAGCCGGTCTGGTTCAATTGGCGCATGGCAGCGTCCACAATGGGGTAGCCAGTTTGACCGTTGCACCAGGCTTCAAAATTCTTATCCGCTTCGATGCCTGACTCCCAGACGATAGCGTCGTATTCGGCTCGGAATGCGTGGTCTGTGACGTATGGGAAATGATGAAGAACCATGAAATAAAAGTCGCGCCAGATCAGTTCGCTCAGCCAAGTCGCCGCTCCGGTGCTGCCCGATTGCATGGCCGTGTAGGCCGCCCGAACCAGCTCGCGCAGTGATATGGTGCCAAAGCGCAGGTGGACAGATAAATAGCTTGGCCCTTTTATTGCCGGGAAATCGCGCCGTTCATGGTAGGTGTTCATGCGTGGCAAAAAGTCAGCGAAAAGGGCTTGTGCACCATCACTACCCGCTTTGACCGGGATCGGTTGTACTGGGTGAGTAAATCCCATATCTTCCAGCGAGGGGCGTGTAGTGAAGCCAGTTGGTACCGGGGCCAGCTTGCTCAGCAGAGGTTCATTGGCAACTGCTGCAATATGTGATGGTCGAAGCGCTTTGAGCCATGCGTTTTTATAGGCGGTGAATACCTGGTATGGCTTTCCTTGGCCATTCAGGATTTCGTTGATCTCAAAAATAACCTGGTCTTTGAGCAAGAAAAACTCACGGCCATCATGCTTCAACGAGTCGGCTACGTCGGTATCCCGGGCGTGCGCTTGAGGTTCGTAGTCACGTACGGCAAACACGGCGTCTATGTTCAAGCTTTGCGCCAGCTCAGGAATGATCTGCTGTGCAGTGCCATAACGGACAATAAGCTGTGTACCTGCTTGTCGCAGTTTGTGGTCCAGCACTGTAATGCAGTCATCGATGAAGGCGACACGGCGGTCAGAGGAAGGGAGTGCCGACAGAATGTCTGTGTCAAATACGAAAACGCAGGACAGATTGCGGCATTGGTGTAGCGCTTGGTGCAGCGCGGCATTGTCCTCAATGCGCAGGTCGCGTCGAAACCACATTAGCCCGTGTTCGAATTGATGCATTATGCGGCCGCTTGAGTCACGTTATTTCAGCCCTTCGAAGCAAACTTGCAGCATATGCTGCACGATGGCATCTGCGCTGAGTTTGCTGTAGAGCTGAAGGTACTCCACGGATGGGTCGCAGGTACGGGCATAGAACGAAAACAGGATGACGTCATCAGGCAGGCGGATGCTCAGTTCACCCTTGGCTTTGGCCTGTGCCACGATTTTTTTAAGTCTTTGGTGAAGCTTAAGCACGCGGGTGACGTACCTCAAATTGCGGGTAAGCATGTTGCGTACGTGAGGGCTCGTAGAAGGCAAAAATGGTAGCCCTCCTGTTAGTCGCACTCGTAACGCCCATTCAAGCAACAACTTTAATTGCTCTACAGGTGTTGCCGTCTTTGGCATTGCTTCGAGCTGCTCAAGCGCGCCGTCCATCAGACGGATCATGGCTTCGCCGACCAGATCTTCCTTCGATTTGAAGTGCTTGTAGAGGCTTGGTTTAGAAATGCCCACCTCGGCAGCAATGTCGTCCATCGTCATCAGGTCAAAACCTTTGATGGCCAGCGTTGTGGTGGTGGCATCAAGAATTGCGTCTTCACGCATCTTGAAGGCCTTGTCTTTAAAACTGGATCGATTTAGAATACTCATTAGTAAATAAAGATACTGATTAGTAATTGATTTTGACGCAAAAGTAAGATTGATCTTATCACTGAATGTTAAGGGTGCGCACCGTGTTTGATATCGCCTTTCCCGCGTCGTTCGTATCCGGCGGTTTGCCGGCAATACGTTGCCAGCAAACCTCATGTACAAAAGAGGCAGTTATTTTCTGCATGTCACATGCCTGACACCCCTGATTTTGGCGCTCGTGTGGCCGTGGTCGGGGCGGGCATCAGCGGGCTGGCCAGCGCCTATTTTTTGAGCAGGCGTTATCAAGTCACGCTGTTTGAGGCGGCTGGGTACGCTGGAGGACACTCGAATACGGTTGATGTAACGCTCGAAGGGGTGACACATCCTGTTGATACAGGGTTTCTGGTTTTCAACAATCGTACCTATCCAAACCTGATCAGCTTGTTTGAAGAGCTCCAAGTTGCAACACATCCCAGCGATATGAGCTTTTCAGTGTCGCTCGACAATGGCCAGCTTGAGTGGGCGGGCAGCGACCTGAACACGGTATTTGCCCAGCGACGCAATCTTTTCTCGCCCAGTTTTATGGGTATGTTGCGCGACATCATGCGGTTCAACAAGGCGGCGCCGCGTCATCTCGCTATGGCGGAGGCCAGTGGGTGTTCGCTGCGCGAACTGCTGGTGCAGGGCAGTTATGGCGCAACGTTTCAAAATAACTACCTTCTTCCCATGGCGTCGGCGATTTGGTCTAGCGCCGCCTCAGACATTCTCAATTTTCCGGCCAAGACTTTTCTTCGCTTTTGCGCCAATCATGGTCTATTGCAGGTGCGCGATCGTCCCCAATGGAGAACGGTTGCAGGTGGCTCACGTGAGTATGTGCGTCGATTGATTGGCAGCATTTCAGATTTGCGTCTAAATACCCCCGTATTAGGTGTTTCGCGCGACAACAATGGAATCAAGTTGCGTACTGCGTCGGGTGTCGAGCAATTCGATGCCATCGTCATGGCCACGCACGCACCGCAAACCCTTCACATGCTGCAGGACTCCAGCGAGCAAGAGCGAGCCACTCTGGCCGCGGTGCGCTATCAGAAAAATCTGGCAACGCTGCATACTGATGTCTCGCTTTTGCCGCAGCGCCGTGGCGTGTGGTCTGCCTGGAATTATCTGGGTGCCAACGCAGTCGATGGAGGGCGTCCCGTGTGCGTAAGTTACCTGCTTAATCAGCTTCAGCCTTTGCCGTTCGAAACGCCTGTGGTGGTCACGCTCAACCCCATTACTCTGCCAGCACCCGAAACAAGGCTGTTGTCCATGGAGTATGAGCACCCCATTCTTGATCTGCCTGCGATCAAAGCGCAGGGCGAGCTCGCGTCGTTGCAGGGTGTTCGGCATACCTGGCACGCTGGCGCCTGGACGGGTTGCGGCTTTCACGAAGATGGGCTGAAGTCAGCGCTGCGTGTGGCCAGAAGTTTTGGCGTATCGCCTGAGTGGGCCACAGTGTGAATATCTCGTCTTCCGATTCGGCACCAACCCAATCCGCCGTGCTGATTTCGGGACGCGTCATGCATGAGCGGCTGCGTCCGGTGCGCAATCGGTTCGTGTATCCCATATTTTGCGTTCGCCTCAATCTTGATCAACTGGCGCAGCTCAATAGCTGGTGGTTTGGCGTTGATCGCCCAGGTCTTATGGGCATTCACACACGTGACTACGGTGCATGTGATGGCTCTGATCTGGCCGCATGGGTGCGCGGTCAGCTGGCTGACGCGGGCGTGCAGGCCGACGGCGATATCTGGTTGCAGACGTTTCCGCGTGTGTTGGGTTATGTGTTCAACCCTGTCAGTTTTTGGTATTGCCATGACCGAGCCGGAAATCTGCGTGCTTTGCTTGCCGAGGTAACAAGCACCTTTGGAGAGCGGCACAGTTATTTGCTGACGGGGCCCAACGACGAACCCATCACGGGCAATACCGTTCTTGAATGCCGCAAGCAGTTGCGCGTATCGCCGTTTTGCCAGGTTGAGGGGCATTATCAGTTTCGCCTGCGAGACACGGCTGACACCTCATTTATAGCTATCGACTACTTCGACATCGAGGGTCTGCTGCTGCGCACGTCGGTAGGTGGACGTAATCGTGAACTCAATCGCCGATCGGCCCTACATGCTGTCGCGCGTCAGCCTTTTATGACGTTCTCTATCATTGCCCGTATTTACTGGCAGGCACTACGTCTTTGGCTGCGCAAAGTCCCCTTTTTCTCCAAGCCTTCACCCGAAGATACGGTGTCCAGCACTGTGGTCTCCGAACGTG
The DNA here is from genome assembly GCF_040276085.1 of Castellaniella sp. FW104-7C03. Taxonomy (NCBI): domain Bacteria; kingdom Pseudomonadati; phylum Pseudomonadota; class Betaproteobacteria; order Burkholderiales; family Alcaligenaceae; genus Castellaniella; species Castellaniella sp. FW104-7C03. The sequence goes on along the minus strand of NZ_JBELOK010000005.1, from coordinate 70,484 downwards.
ACCCAACAGATAAGAAACTATGACATCACAATCCACCTCTGACGCCGTCATTTATCGCACCCCTGCTGCAGCCCGTGTGTTCCTCTCGCTGCTCGAGCACATCAGGGTCGGACATCTGGTTCTTGTCACGCCAACAGGTGAACGGAAAATGTTCGGATCGCCGGTGGCCTTGCCTGGCGCCACCTTGCAGATTAATGATTGGCGTAGCTGTTCACGCATATTGAGAAATGGTGATATCGGTTTTGCAGACGCCTACCAGGATGGCTGGCTCGATACCCCTGATTTGACCATGCTGTTGCAGTTTGCCATTCGCAATCAAGCCGTCTTTCCCGAAGCGATTGGAGGCAAATTGATCTCGCGGTTGTGGTACGGGCTGCTGCATCGTTTGCGCGTGAACAGCCGGGCCGGAAGCAAACGCAATATCCACGCCCACTATGACATTGGCAATGCGTTTTACGCGCAGTGGCTGGATGAAGGCATGGGATATTCGAGCGCACTGTTTGCAGGCAATTACCAAAAAAGCCTGGCGCTGGCCCAAGACGATAAATACCGACATATTGTGCAGTCATTGGGGTTGCGGCCGGGTATGCGTGTGCTGGAAGTAGGTTGTGGATGGGGTGGCTTTGCACTGCATGCTGCCCGTCGAGGGATACAGGTGCACGGTGTAACGATTTCTCAGGCACAGTGCGAACTGGCGCAAAAACGTATTGCGGAGGCAGGGCTGGATAACCTGGCCAAGGTCGAGCTGTGCGACTACCGCGATATTGACGGTCAATATGACGCGGTCGTATCCATCGAGATGTTCGAAGCGGTAGGTGAAAAATTCTGGCCGGGGTTCGGGCGAATTCTTCACCATAGACTTAAGCCCGGTGCGCGTGCGCTGCTGCAGTCCATTACCATCGACGAGTCGCGGTTCGAGCAGTACCGTCGCAGCAGTGATTTCATCAGGCAATCTATTTTTCCTGGTGGCATGCTGCCCAGCCCAGAACGCTTGCTTAAGGTGGGGTGCAGCGCCGGCCTTGAAGGCCATGTCACCCTGCGTTTTGGCAAGGATTACGCCGAAACCCTCAGACGCTGGCGTCAGACGTTTGAGCAGCATCTTTCAGACATTCGCAGACAGGGTTTTGACGAAAGGTTCATACGCACGTGGCGGCTGTATCTTGCCTATTGCGAAGCCGGTTTTGAAGAACGACGCACAGACGTCGTTCAGTTTGTGTTCACCAGACCCGAATAGCATGCGAACCTGTCTGCTTGCTCTCGCACTGGGCCTGTTTAGTTCCCATTCATGGGCTGACTGGAGAGGTGCGCTGCCTGATGCACAACTGTGCGGGCAGGGTGAGTTTCGCAAGTATGGCTTTGATATTTATGAGGCACAACTGTGGGGGGCGTGTGCATCGGCACCTCTGGACGCGGCGTTTGCTCTTCAGCTCACTTATCATCGCACGATCTCACGCCGCAAAATTGTCGAAAGCAGTCTGGACGAGATGAAGCGCCTGGCCGTATCGCCGGTATCCGAGGCGACGCTTGAGCAGTGGCGCACTTTGTTGGAACAGGCTTTTGTCGACGTCAAGCCAGGAGACAGTCTTACCGGCGTATATATGCCTGGCAGTGGTGTCAGGTTTTTTATGGGGGCACAGCTTACGGCCGACATCAAGGACGCTGAGTTTGCCCGTACGTTTTTCCGCATCTGGCTTGACCCCGATACACAAGCGCCAGAATTGCGTAAAAGTCTTCTGCGAACACAGCCATGAGATGCGGCGCTGCATCCTTTGCGTCTTATGGCCTGCTCGGTATGCCCTTGGCCATGGCAGCTTTACCCGTCTACATTCAGGTGCCTATTTACTACACCAGCCAGCTCGGCCTGTCGCTATCGCTAGCTGGGTTTGTACTGTTCGCAGCACGTATTATTGATACGGTTCAAGACCCCTGGATAGGGCAATGGGTTGATCGTCTTGCGCGTCAGTCGCGCCTCGGGCGAGTGCTATGGGGTGCGAGCGTCGTTTTGGTCCTGGCCTTTGCCGGGCTGTGGCTTGTGCCCGTTTCTGGCCTAATGTTGGCGCTGTGGTTAGCTGTGGCGCTCATCGTTGTTTATACGGCTCACAGTGTGCTTAACATCGCTTATCTGGCGTGGGGCGCGCGATTGGCACCTGACACTGCCGGATTGACATTGGCCTCGGGCTGGCGCGAAGCGTTTGGCCTTTTGGGTGTGATGCTCGCCAGTACGCTGCCGGTTTGGCTAATCAATGCCACAGGCAAGGACCCGCAGCAGAGTATGGCCGCCTATTCAGTCGTGTTTGCCCTGCTGCTCGTGGTTGGCATGGGTGCCTTGCTCTACAGGGCTCCAGCTTGGGCGCACGCTTCAGACACGCCAGATAATGTGTCCTGGCGCGCGTGTCTGCAGAACAAGAAGATCAGGCGTCTGTTGTTCCCATACGTTCTGAACGCGCTGTCCGTGTCCATTCCTGCGACGCTTGCTCTCTTTTTTATTGCCGATGTACTGGTTGAGCCGCAATGGTCTGGGTACTTTCTTGGTGTTTATTTTCTGGCTGGCGCGGTTGGCATGCCTGTGTGGATGGCACTTGCATCGCGTCTCGGTCCTGTAGCCGCGTGGCGACTGGGCATGGTGCTGGCGGTTATCACCTTTGTATGGGCGGCCACTCTGGGTCCCGGAGACCGCTACCCCTATCTGGTTATCTGCGTAGCAGCGGGGCTCTCACTGGGTGCAGATCTAGTCTTGCCACCCGTGCTGCTGGCTCGTCTTATACCCGAACGTGAGTCCCCCGCAGCGTATTACGGCGTATGGAGCTTGTTGGGGAAACTCACGCTTGCGATGTCGGGCCTTGCCTTGCCATGGCTTGCAATTCTCGGTTATCAGCCTGGTGTTACGGGCAGTGGCGGGCACGCGCTCGCGTGGACCTACGGGGGTCTGCCCTGTTTGCTGAAGCTTCTGGCCATGTGGCGGCTGCATTTTCTTGACGATTCAACTGGAGAAACAACACCATGAGAACATTGCTGATATTAGGTAGCGTGCTGGCATTGACAGCATGTGCAATGCCGGATGTGGCTCACTACGCGCAAGAAGAACCCAAGCTTGACGTCACCCAGTACTTCCAGGGCAAGACGGAGGCATGGGGCATGTTTCAGAAGCGCAGTGGCGAGGTCGTTAAGCGTTTCCATATCAAAATGGAAGGGCATAACGAGGGTGACAACTTCATACTCAAAGAACACTTCTTTTATAACGACGGCACTGACGATGAACGTGAGTGGACGTTCTCCCCGCAGCCAGATGGGTCGCTGCACGGCAAGGCGCACGATGTGGTGGGTGTGGCCATAGGCCATGCGTCTGGCAATGCTTTTCGCATGCGTTATACCCTCAAGCTGCCTGTTGGCGATTCCGTCTACAAGGTTAAGTTTGACGACTGGATGTTCAAGATTGACGAACAAACCGTCGTCAATCGAGCCAGCGTGACCAAGTTTGGCTTCGAGGTCGGGCAAGTCACTGTGTTTTTTCGCCGTGACCAATAATTGGCCGCTGGCAAATCGAGATCATCATGTTTCTGACGCCACTTAATCCGCGCTGGTCAGACTGGCAGGGCAAACGGGTATGGTTGATCGGTGCATCGAGCGGGATTGGTGCTGCCATTGCCCGCGACCTGTTGAAACAGGGGGCGCGTGTTGCACTGAGCGCTCGCAGACGGGATGCCCTCATGGCAGTGGCTGCTGGTTCGGTATCGGCCTTTGTTTTGCCCATGGATGTGACCGACCCCTTGGCGTGGCGTTTTGCGCATCAGCGTTTGATGCAAGAGTGGGGTGGGGTGGATCTGGTCATATTCTGCGCAGCGCAATATGAACAGATACGCTCATGGGAGCTGCATGCCGACCGCGTTCATGCAACGATACAAACCAATCTTGCCAGCGTGTTTTACGGTCTTGAGGTGATCCTGCCAGGCCTGATCACGCAAGGAGACGGCTCCGTCGTTCTGGTTGCCAGCGTGGCGGGTTATATGGGGCTGCCCAATGCAACGGTGTATGGGCCGACCAAAGCCGCCCTCATTAACCTGGCAGAATTACTCTATGCCGAACTGCACCCCAAAGGTTTAGGCGTCTATCTGGTAAACCCTGGTTTTGTGAAGACCAAGCTGACGGCGGGCAATACGTTTCCCATGCCTGCTCTTATTTCTACAGATGAAGCTGCCGGAGAGATATTGTCCGGCATCGAAAAAGGAAAGTTCGAGATTCATTTTCCCAAGCGATTTACGCTATTGCTTAAAGCGTTGAGCCTGCTTCCTTATCGCTTGCGTCTTGCTGCCCTGGTGCGGATGATGGGGAGCTAGTGGCGGGTAAGCCCTTTGTCGTCGGACCCGGCGAACCGTCAGTCAACCCTGATTTCAAAAACATCTGGTGAGTGATTATGCGTCAATACAAATCGTTAATCGTTTTTCTTATTTTGACCGGTGCTATTGCGCTGGTGGGGAGCCAGTTCCTCCCAGGAGAGTGGTATGCCGCGCTGGAGAAGCCGTTCTTTAATCCACCCAATTGGGTCTTTGCGCCGGTATGGTCGGTTCTGTACATCATGATGGCGGTCGCCGCCTGGCGGGTATGGCTTCGCGTGGGGGTCGACACTGCCATTGTGCTGTGGGTAATACAACTTGTATTGAACGGCCTTTGGTCCTGGTTTTTCTTTGGTCTGCATCGCACCGGATTAGGGTTGATCGACATTGGTGTCTTGCTTGTTCTTATTGCGCTGACAACTGTCTCGTTCATACGTCGTGATCGCGTGGCAGGGTATTTAATGTTGCCTTATCTGGCTTGGGTAGCCTTTGCCTCGATATTGAATCTTTCACTGTGGTTGCTAAATTGACGTCATTTCGCCTCATTATTTGTGCAGTCATCGTGGTCTTGCTGTTTCTGGCAGCGCTGGCGGTATTTTCTCCGCTCACGCTTCTTAATGCACTTACATGGAGCGACACAAAGGGCGTCGTATTAAAGAATCTGTCGTATGGCGAGGAAGCACGCCAAAAGCTGGATATTTACGGCCCCGTACCCACCGAAGAGCCACCCAGTGTGGTGGTGTTTTTCTACGGAGGAAACTGGAATAGCGGTTCACGAGAGCAGTATGGCTTTGTCGGCAAGGCGTTGGCATCGCGTGGCATCATGGCAGTGGTTGCTGATTACCGCCTGTCTCCGCAAGTGACTTACCCCGCCTTTGTCAAAGATGCTGCGCAGGCTGTGGCGTGGACGCTAAAACACATAGGCGAGTACGGTGGTAATGCCCGCAAGGTGTTTGTGGCAGGCCATAGCGCAGGTGCTTATAACGCGGCAATGGTCGCGCTGGATCCACGCTGGCTTTCAAAATATGGCGAGAGCCCCGCCGCATTGCAAGGCTGGATTGGGATTGCTGGCCCTTATGACTTTTTGCCCATTGTCGCCGAACCTGTCAGGCTTGCCTTTCTGTATCCGGACACGCCGGTAGATTCGCAACCCATCATGCATGTTACGGCGGCCGCGCCGCCCAGTTTGCTGATTACAGGCAGTGCAGACACAGTGGTGAATCCAGTGAAGAACTCTGGAAGACTGGCTACTGCCCTGCGCACGGCACAGGCGCCAGTGCAAACCGTAAGTTTAAATGGTGTGGGTCATGGGCTGTTAGTTGCAGCCTTTTCACCCATACTGCGATCCTACTTGCCGGTGCTGGACGACATTAGCACTTTTGTATTCCGTACCTCAGCGGCTGCGCGTGGCGAATAAAATGCCGTGATTGATCAGCATGCCTTGTATGTCGTCCCACGCTGTCTTGTGTTGCGCGCCCGAAGTTTTGAACATAAATCGGACACAGGCCTTAGAAGGTTCGAAGAATAAGAAAAAGCCCTTAACGCATAACACGCCAAGGGCTTGATTCTTATTGGTATTCGGTGGCTCCCCGACCAGGGCTCGAACCTGGGACCTGCGGATTAACAGTCCGTCAGTTTGCCAATAGACAAAAACAAAAGCGCATTAATTTCAATGACTTGCGAGGGTAGCCGCCCTGCAAACCACTGCGCTTTTGTTGGTATTTTGACCAATTTTCACCTACCGCTGTCAAGATTTTGGCAAAGTGCTGCGGGGCGCGTCCGGCGTCGTCACGCTGCCGGGCGACACTGCAAACTGTAGCACCTCCGCCCCGGCCTTTTGGGCGTCCCCCGTGGTGCCAAAGTAAAACGCCAAGACCTGCTTCAACTCGTTGAACCAATAGCCGATCAGGGTGCCTACCGTGAGGCTGGCCGTGGCATCGCGCAGTAGGCTCTCGGCAGTACCCGACAGGATCGCCCAGCCGATGCCGCCCGCCCCCAGCACCAACAGCAGGGTAATGGTGGGTCGTATCCAGTCCTTGGGCTGCTGGGCCGCCAGCCTACGAGCGCTGTCCCGGTCGGATGCCTCGGCGGCATACTGCGCCGCCGCCGCTTGCAGGCGGTTCTGTTCCGCCGTCACGGCAAGCTGTTGAAGCTGGACGCGCGAGTTGGTTTCCAGTTCCTTTAATTTGATGGCCGCCTGGGGGTCGGCCAGGATTGCCGCCGATACGGCATCCGGCGACGAGTCCGTTCCCAGGGCCGTCGAAATCAGGCCGCCCACGGCAGCGCCTGCCGGGCCTCCTAGCAGTCCGCCCACAATAGGGGCGGCCTTACCGACAACCCCAGCGATGTCTTTCCAGTCCATTATGAATCCTCCGCGCCGTAGCGCAAGTTGCCCGCGATGCGCCGCGCCCACCCCCGGCTGGCGTTGGGCCAATTATTTAAACGCGTCATGAAGTCCAACCGCTCGGCATTAAGCAGCATGATCTGATCGGTTTCGCTTGCGGCATTGGCGGCGCGCTGACTGATTGGCCCCCAATGACCGTCGTCGGCTACGCCCAAAGCCCGCTGGAAATACCGTACTGCGGTGGTAATGCCCGAGTTGATGGCGAAGTCCAGCAACTGAAACGCCACGCCGTCATACAGTTTGTCGGCGTGGATGTAGTTCCAGAAATCGCGCAGATAAATGTCCTTGGCCTGCTCGCGGGTCAAATCCTTGATATTCAGGTGGGGGTAGCTGCGCTTGCTAATACCCCAATTGGTTTCCCCACCGGGGTCTGCCGGGTTGTTTACGTAGCCGCCCTCGTGGCCCAGCAGACGGTCGAACGCGGTATCGAAATTCATTTCATCAACTCCATTTTGAATGCCTGCCATAAGGCGTAGGCTATCCAGACTATAGCCCCTAGGCCGCCCACTTTGGCGGCTTGAAGCAACGCGGAACGCACCATTTGATTGCGCAGTTCCCGCCACTCGATAACTGACTCGTGATAGCGCCGATGGCTGTCCGGGTCGCCCCCAGGGAAACCCGCCAAAATTGCTTTCTGCTGGGTTTGCATTGCGGCGATCTTCTTTTCCAAGTCCGAGGTGGTTTCCCGCACGGCTTTGATTATGGCGATAGCATCGTCGGAAAGCGGCATCATGCGCCCCCGGTTGCGGCGAGCACTTCCGCCTTCGTGAAGCCCAGGGCCGTGATGGTCGTCAAGTCCTCCACGTCAGTCCACACGGGGGCGAGCGTATCGCCCGTGTAGTCCGGCTGTCCGTACCCGTCCGGGTAGGCTTGCGTGTCCACCCTGCGCGTCATGCTGCCGCGCAGGTAGAGCATGAAATCAGTGTGTTCGGGCGTGTCTTGAATCTTGTCCAGATCAGCGCGCGTATTGATGACAGGCAATGCCATAGCGGTTCTCCAAGTGAGTGATTAGGTTCTCGGAATCGGCCCACTTCGCGTGACCAAGCCACGAGACGAGGCTTTTGTTTAGCGTCGCTGTGTCGCCGTGCTTGATGCACGCGGCGATCTTGCGCTTCATGCGCACGACGGATGATTTGCGCAGCAGCTTATGGCCGGGCCAAGTACGAAAGCCGACGAAGTTCACGCCATGCGAAATAGGAGCAACGCACCAGCGGCTGATACGCAGGCGCAGGCGTTGCACGCAGAACTCTTGCAAACGCGCGAACACGTCGCGCAATTCGCTTGCATCGTGACCGAGGACAACGATGTCGTCCATGTACCGCACCCAATGCCTCTGCTTGAGTGTGTGGTGCAGGAACCTGTCCGCCTCGCCGCCGTAGGTGTTGGCGCGAATTTTCGAGAGCAGGCTGCCGATGGGCGTACCCCGGTCGCTGTCGTGGGGAAGCATCTCATCCATGAGCGCTTGCGTGCGCGCGTCGTGGATTTTCTTCGCCTCGATATCCGCGAGCACCGGGTGATACAGGCTGGCAAAGTATTTCGAGAAGTCCGTTTGCAGGTAGTGCGTTGCGCCCGTGCGCCGCATCATGGCCTGCAAATGTGTCACGCAGGCGTGCGTGCCGTATCCCGTGCGACAGGCGAAGGTATAGGGCAGCATGGCCGCATCGAAGATTGGCTCGACCACATTGCAAATCGCGTGCTCGACGAGCCGGTCTTGAAAGGTCAACGCCGAGATCATGCGCGGCTTTGGCTCGTAGACCATGAACTCCCGGAAGGGACTGCGACGGTATGAGCCGTCGAGCAGTTCGCTTTGAATCGCGCGAAGGTTCAGATTTTTGTACTGGTTGAATTCCAGATAGCCGAAGGATTTGCGTTTGCCCTTGGCTGTCTTGTCGAAGGCGGATTGCAGGTTTTCCCACGTGGTGATGCGGTCGATCAGGTTTCTATTTCGTTGACTCATGGGGGATGCCGGGTACGCTTTTCCATTTTCAGTAATCGGCGCTTGCCCGAACCGTGTAGTGTGTTCGCCGAAGCAGGACAGAACCGGCTGACCACCGTTGACTGCATGGTCGGCCCAACGTGTCGTAACAGCGTTGGAGCGCAATGGGTAGATAGTCACAGACGCCGCGCGCGCCGATGTTCGCGTTGGAGTTCGACAAAGCGTTGTTCCAGTTCGAAGCACGAGAACCAGAGATGACAGTGTTGTTCCAGTTCCCGCCAAAGATGGCCGCGTGGATTGTTCCCGGTTCACCCTCTGCGATTCAGCCGGGCAATCCAGGCCCCAAGGATTTTCCCCACTTCGGCGATCAGCACCTGTGCTGCTTCGACCTGATGGGGCGTCATCGCATGGGGCTTCTGGATGCCCGCCAGAAAGCGCAACCAGAACCGCAGCGTAGCCAGTCCAGCGTCGGCAGCGTATAGCTTGCTGACCTGGTTGGATTTGCCCGCCACGATGAAAAGATTGACCTGCCCCAGCAGGCAATCCAAAAACTTGTCTCGGGCAACCCCGTGCCGACGCGGAATGTTCTGTGCAATGGGATACAGATACGAGATAACTTTCTCGTATTTCTCCACAATGAACATTTGGTCGTAGCACTTGGTTGCTTCCTGTATGGGTTCCATCTACGCCTTGCGCGGGCCTTTCGGCCCGCTATCCAAGGATCAGGTGGTCACAGACGCCGCGCGCGCCGATGTACGCACCCGAGAGCGACGGGGCGAGGGCCCAGTTCGACGCACGCGAACCGGAGTTGACCGTGAAGTTCCAGCTGCCGCCGAATATCGCCGCGTTCGGCTGGTTGTAGTACTGCCCGCGCGCGTCCGGAGTGTCGACATAGGCCGCACCCCCATAGGGGCCGCCGAATTCTTCACCCCACGACCACAGGTTGCCGGTGGCCTGGACGATGCCGAAGATGCTGGTGAACTTTTCCCAGGTGCTGGTGTAGCCGGCGTTGGTCTGGCCGGTCAGCGGGGCGCTGCCGCCGGATGCTGGGCCGCAGGAAATCTTTTCCATGACGCCATAGGCCAGGGCCTGGAATTCAGCGTAGCGGGGGAATCGCTTGCCGTAGGACATCAAGACTTCACGGAAGCTGAACCAGTTGCCATCCGGGTATGCCGACGATCCAGAGCCGCCGAACATCGTGGGAATCTTCGGCGGGGCCGTGCCGGTGGCCATGGCCACGTTGTATTTGCTGGTGCCGTTGGTGATGTGATCCACCCCCAGCATGTAGATGTCGGCCCAAAAGGTACCGGCGATGAGCGCCATGCCGCGCGGGTCGGCTACGTTCGGGCGGAACTTCAAGTCCCACAGGCTGAACGGGTTGATTTGAATGCTAGTGTCGCCGCCCGTATTGCGCCCGGTGGCGTTCGCGCCCGGGGCGTAGTGGAAGCCGCCAATCTGGCGGCTGTTGGCCGTGGTGTACCCAGCGGGTGCGCTGAAACTCGCATCGGCGCGCAAGGTGCCGTCCGCGCAAGCGTAGATGGCGTAGTCGGTGCCCACGGTCAGGGCGGGCATCGTGACGGCAGTATTGGCCGCGAAGGCAATCACCAGGTCGGCCACGTCGATGTACAGCTGCTGCCCGGTCGATACCGTGGCAAAACCCGTGCGGGCGAATGCCACGGCGCGGGGGTTGGCCTTCACGAAAGCGCGCTTGGACAGTTCCGCGCGGGCCGTGGGGAAACCGCCCGCCGTGGCGCCATCGTGCACGACAAGGCTGTGCTTGTCGGTATCGACGGTGACTTCACGCAACTTGCCGGTGAAGGTCGCGTGCTGGGCGGTGGTACCGCCACGGTACTGGATCGCAGTAGACATTGAATAGGCTCCTGATTTAAGCGAGGCCGCCCATGTCGGCCAGGCCAAGATTGGCCCGCGCTGCCGCCGGGTCGGTCAATTCGGAAAGGTTGTTGGCGGCCGCCACCGCGCCAGACAGTGCCGCGAGGATCGAGGCCATGTTTGCTGAAACGTTCTGTATGGCCGCCATGTTGCTGGCCGCCGTACTGATGTCGCTGGCGTTGCTGTATACGGAGGCCAGCACGCCCGTGGGTGTGGCGGGGTTGGCGGCAGGGTCAGCCACGCTGCCATAGTCGATGGCGACCGGGGCGCCTTGCAAATCGGTCGCCACGGCCCCCACGGCCACGTTGCTTGCCGCCACCGTATCCACGTTGCCGATACTTCCGGCCACCGTATTCACGTTCGTGGCATTGGCCACCACGGCATTGATGTTGGCCTGGTTGGATACTGCCGCGTCGATGTTGACCTTGTTCCCGGCCACGGCATCAATGTTGACCTTGTTCCCGGCCACGGCATCAATGTTGGCCTTGTCGGCCAGCACGGCGCCGATATTGGTCAGGTCGGCTGCAACCGCATCCACGTTGCCGATGCTGGCCGCTACGCTATTGATATTCAGCAGGTCAGCCGCTACGGTGTTGATATTGGCCTCGTTGGCCACCACGCTGTTCACGCTGGCCAAGTCGGCCGCCACCGCATTGACCGCTGATATGTTCAGGCTGACGGTGCCGACATCGGCGATACCACCGGCCACCGTGTCCACGTTGGCAATATGTCCGGCCACCGTCACGATGTTGCCCAGGGGGCTGGTGGTGCCGCCAGCCGGGGGTTCGCCCACCGAACCGAAATCATAGGTGACGCCAGCGGCCCAACTGCCGGCCATGTCAGCAGCAATGGCGTTGATGGGGTCAATGCTGACCGCCACGGTATCGACGTTCGCCTGGTTCTCCGACACCGCCTTGATATAGGCCAGATGGGTGTAGACCGCTGCCACCAGCGGCAGCTGTTCGGCGAGTTGTTCCAGCAGCTGCGAGGCGGACGTACCGCCCGAAATGGGCGCCTGCACCGTGCGGCTTACCTTGTCAGCAAGCTGTTGCACCAGGATGGTGAGTTTGTCCAGGGCGCGTTCCACCGTTTCCGGAAGGAACGAGGACAGGTTGGGGATTTTAAGGCCTTGGGTGGCGTCCAGCTGGCTGGTCAGCGTGAGTTTCGAGCCAGTTTCCAGCGGTGTCGTGAGGATGACGGTGCCGCCTTCCGTGGAGTCATTCAGCGTGACGGTGTAATCGACATCCTTTTTCAGAGGCAATTCGATGTCATCCGTGCCTGTCTTGATGGCAAGCACGTCACTCGCTTGGAATACCGTGAATTCGAAGCTGAAATTAGTTGTCAGGCCGTTGCCGTCGAATGGCCCCGCGACCCGGTTGTCACTCTGAACGGACATAGAACCCCCTGGGTGGTAGCGCCAAGACTACCCGCCAGGGGACTGGTCACTGATACCCTATCGGGGGCGCTGGAACCCGAACACCAGCGCGGCCGGGTTGGCCGTCTTGCCTTCGATCAAGGCCTGGCCGCCCGTGATGACGCGGTTCACCTGCGCGGCCGGCAAGCCCATCAGGTCGCCCACCGTGTTCACGGTGGCCTTGAGGAAAGCGCTATCGAACTCGCCCTGGTGCAGCTGCTGGGCGAACTTGGTGACATCCCCGACAGCGCGCATCCCGGCAGGCCCTTCGTACGCCCAGCCAGCACCGACGCCCGCCACCGACTTTGCCGCTTCGGCAAATTCCCGCACGCCGAACATCAGGCCCATCAGGTAGTCCAGCTGGGCGCCCAGCAGATGCTTGGCAAGTTTTTCCGGGTCATCGTCGCCGGAATCCCCCGGGGTCAGCGCATTTTTGAGCGCATAACCCAGCACGGCCGGCACGACGTACAGCAGCGCGTAATCCGCCGCCAGCTTGGCCCTTTTTGCTGGGGTGTTGGCCGTCATCGTTTGGGTCACGCCAGCGTTCAGCGCCGTATTCATGAAGGAATAGAACACGGTGAACAGCTTCACGGCCGGGCCGCCACGCTCGATGGCGGCCAAGTCCTTGGTCTGACCGCCGCCCTGGGAATCAATCACGGCCTGGTCGGCCAGTGAAATGGCCCGGGCTTCTTCATTGCCGTCGGCGATGGCCTTTTCATAAGCGCCCCACCAGGTCGGCACGTCCACCATCTGCTGCACGCGCATCATGAGGAAATAGGTATAGCGGCTCATGACCGCCTTGGCCGTCGCCCCGTCCTGCACCCGGTCGCGCAACTCGGCCAGTTCACGGAAGCGCGTGCGCGTGCGGTTGGCCATGAATTCCGACATTGCATTGACTTCGCGGGTCACGCCTACGGGGCTGGCAATGTACTTGGCCACGCCCCTGCCAATCCACGGCGCCCCAACTCGGACGATAGACTGCGTAAGGCCCAGGGGTTGCATCAGGGCGGACATGACGTTGAAGCCCAGGCCCGCCGCGCTGATGCCCTGGCGCAGGCGCCCCAGCGCCATGTCGCCTGCGGTGGCTGCAGCTTTGTCGCCTTCGGCTATGTCGGCGGCCCAGGTCTTGAACTGATTCTTGACCTCGGGGCCGTAGTGATCGCGTATCGCCTTGTCGATGGTCTGCGACCGCAGCAGACGATTGGCGTCGATCAGCCATTCATGCCAGGTCAGATCATGGATGACATCGTTGACGCCGGAATACATGCCCGACAGTGTATAGAGCAGGGGCCGCCCCGATACCTCTTCCACCCGGGCCTTCGTGAAACTGCGCCGCGTGGTGGCGGTGGTGTAGGCGCCCTGCACCTGGCGCTTGGCGCCTTCGGCATCGGCATGTTCCTCGGCGCGCTGGCTGGCCGCCGGATCATACTTGATGGGGTAATAGCCGCCGGCCAGGGTCAGGCTTTGGCCGTCAGCCGTCAGCACGGTGAACGGGCGCGGCTCCACCCAGGCAGGTTCCTTGCCGTACACCCGGCGCTCCTTCGCACCGATCAGGGGGCGGTATTCATCAAAATGGTTCCAGATGGCTTGCACGGCCTGCCATTCCTGCGCCGTCAGCGATTGCAGCACGGGCGTGATTTGTTCGGTCGTCCAGCCTTCGCCGCCCAGCAGCCGTTGCGCGTTGCCCTCGTTGCCGATATTCAGGGCAATGGCCAGGCGTGCTTCACGATTCAGGCTTCGGTCGATGCTGGGGAAATACTGACCTTTGCCACCCATCTTGCCCAGCTTGAAGACCGGGGCCAGGATGGCCGTCAGCTTGGTGGTGGCCTCAGCGCGCATGGTGGATTCCATATCGCCGCGCTCATTGGCGCTGCGCACCAGGTATTCCCACACTGGGCCGCCGTCTTTGCCGCCATCCATCACCCGCGCCCAGGTGGCCGCCTTGATGTGCGAGGCCCAAAAGCGTTTCAAGCCCTGCACAGTGCGGCCCATGTTGGTGGTGGGCGTGCGGGCGTCGGCCTGCCGATTGCCCGCATTGTCGCGGATGCTGGACGCGATTTCATCCCGTACCGTTTCATAGGCGCGTTGATCCGCCGCCGTCAGCAGGCGATTTTTCAGGCGCCCCAGGTGTTCAATCTGGCGCACGGTATCCAGCAGGCCGCGAAAATCTTCAACGGTCATGTTTTTGTATGACGTGCGGAAGGCCTCATTTTCCAGGTTCGCCGGAATGTCGGGTTCCAGGCCTGCTTCACGCTGAGATTTCAGCCAATCAGCCAGCGCCGTGCGCTTGTCCACGGCCTTGTTGCTTTGGCTGATGCGCAGGTCGAAGCGTTCCAGCAGACTGTCAATCTGGTCACGGTAGCCAGCATCCAGGCCGCGCACGTCGCCAGAGAACTTGCGCAGGTACCGCAGCCCTGCGGCGATTTCATCCTGCGCGGCATGAGCCGCCCGGGTCAGTTGCTGCTGGATGACCTGGTTGCGCTTTTCCGCTGCGGCCGTGGCAATGTCGCCAGCCTTGCGCGCCTGTTCGGCCAGCTTCCCGGAACGGGTTTCCGCGCTGGCGTACTGCCCGGGGCGGATGTCCCGCACCTTCAAACGAGCGATTGCCGCTGCTGCGTACTGGCGCGCCGCCGGTAGCAGGATGCCCTGGGTGACGTGCCGCCCACGGGCATCGACCTGCCCGGTATCCGCGCGCGGGTTCGCCATGCGTTCCAGGATGCTGGCTTCGGTGGCCGTGAAGCGTGCCCGCGCGTCGTTGTGAATGGCCTTGTCGGCTTCCCGTTCGATGGCCTCAGGGGTCGCCAGTTCACCGTGCTGCTGCAGCATCATGGCGTCCGTCAGGCCTTCGATGGCGCTGCCCGGGGGTTCAGCCACCGCCAGCGCGCGTACCATTTCGTCGCCTGACGTGAAGCCGAACATATCGGCCACGATGTCAGGGTGCAGGCCAGTCTTAGCCGTCATGCGGCGCGCCTGCAGCACGGCCACAAGATGCGTGCCTTGTTCCGCTCTATCCTTGACGAATTGAAGCAAGCGCAATACATTATCACTAAAGCCCGCCTGGGGGCGCATTCCGGTTTCGTCCGGGTGCGCACGCGAAAGCACCGATGGCGGGCTTTCTATTTCCAGCGTTTCGACGGTGTACAACGGGTTCGGCTCATTGGGGCCGGTTGTTTCCTTCACCGTCATCTTGACCGCGATAATGCGGCCGTCCGGCGTGATCATCGGCGCCACATACCGGTGCATGGCTTGAATCGTCGCCTCGCCCTTGCTGTCAGGGTGGCTGCGGTCAAGAACGGCGTTCTCAAACAGCTTGTCAGCGTTCGCTACTGCCAAGCTATGGTCAGCGAGATTTGTTGATTTTGCCACCGCCTTTTTGCTGGTCATCTTGCCCAGCGTACCCTTGGACATCGTGGCGGTGAGATTGCCGTTGTGCAGCGGTTTCCCGATGAACGCTTCTGCCATCTTCCTGGCATCGTCCAGCGTGTCGGCGATTCTCGCCGGTGTGTATCGCTGATCGTAGCCATACAGGCTGCGCAGTTCACCGATGTCCAGCCGGCCAGCGCCCAGGGCGCCGGGATTCGCCAGTTGGTCGCCCGCGCGCTGTTCCGGTTCGAACTCGCGGGCCATGGAATACTGGGTATCCCCGCGCAGTTCCGCATCAAATTTGTCTTCGAACTCGCGCGGGTTCCAATTGGGGGATGATTCATCCCGATCCAGGTAGCCATACTCCATCAGCGCCTGGCGCATGTCGTCAATGCTGCGCCCGCCTTCCTTGCGCAGCACGGGCTTGCCGAATACGGAGGAAGGGCCGACATCCTTGGAAGTCGTCCCCCACTGGCTTTGCACTTCGTTGCGATCCAGACCCCCCAGCTTGGCAATGGCCGTAAACAGAGAATCCTGGGTTTCATCCACATGCTTGGGGTCTGACTTGCGCGCGGCCGGTGGCGTGATTTTGTCGTCAGCCGTCAGGCGTCCAGTGAGGAATTGCCACGCCCGGTACACGGGCTGGCGCATGATTTCCGCGCGGGCCTGCACGCGGGTTTCCTGGCGTGCGTCCGCCGCCTTCTGCTGCAGCTGTTTGATGACGCGCGAACGGGCATTGTGCAGCCACTGCATATCACGCAGACCCCGCGCCTGCAGGTCTTGCACGGCATCTTGTGTGGCGCTGTTGCCCAGGGCCTGATAAGCGGCGAACTCTTCCGGAGTGATGCCGGCCTGCTGCGCCGACTCAAACAGGGGCATCATGCTGCGGCCCTGTTCGGCCAGCAGTATCTGTTCATTGCTGGCGATCATGCGGTCAAACACCCCGCGCACTTCATCGTTCAGCTGCACGTTCAGCGCCGTCAGCTTGCGGTAGACGTTCAGCATCCAGCCCCGGAACTTCTGGAACACCCCCTGCATTTCCAGGCTGGGGGCCTTGCCTTCGAACAGGTACGCTTCGAAGCCACGGGCAAACTGCTCATGGTGGGTGCGCTTCACTTCAAAATCCAGGCCGTACCACTCAGCCAAGTCACGCACGCCGAACCATTTGAGTACGGCCGCCATGTCCCGCTTCACGCTGTCCGGCGCGTCCTGGCGGGATGCCATATCGGCCTGGGCTTCAAGGAAGAAGTGCCCGGTTTCGTGCAGGAAGGTGGACAGGTCAGCGTTTTTCAGCAGCGATATGGTGAGGGATTCGGGGTTGAAGGAGCCACGGGGGCCTTGCTTGTTCTGATTCAGCAGGGCCGATCCATCGGGCAGGAATTTCAGCCGACGGTTTTTTGATGGGCTTTCCACCCGGTAATCTTGGCGGCCGCCAGGAAATTCATCATCCAGCACCAGGCGATCCGGGCGCACCCGTACCGGGATGGCGGTATCGCCATAGCCGGTATTCGTTTCCGCCTGCGTGGTGAAATACAGGTCGGGTTCACCGTTGGACTGCAGGCGTCCCGTTTCCCTGATTTTCTCGGCGTTTGCCGCGCTGGTGTGGTGGTATACCGTCACGGTGCCGTCGGCATTCAACGGCAGGCCCGTTGCCTCGTCAATGCGGTCGGTCTTGGCGATTTCCCCTTGATCCAGCACCAGGCCGCCGGCCACACTTTCCGCCTGCACCTGTAACGGGTACCGCTGGAATTGTTCTTCGGGGGTGATGCCGAATTCCGCCGCCTTGATGGCATACCAGCTGCCGGCCAGCGTGGCGTAGGCCTCGTTTGCCTGCGGGGTGAACCGCTGCGTGGCGTTCAGCTGCCCAAGGATGATTTCTCGCACCTGGTCGGCCGATTGCTTGAATGCCGTGTCGGCGGCCTGCAGCGCCACCGCGCGTTCGACATCCGCCTGCAGCTGGGCGCCCGCGCCACTCTGGAAATATTCCTGGGCTTCCGCCCGACTGGGCGCCATCGGATCGTTGATTTTCAGGTGGTCAATCAGCCCCTGTGAATACTGCGTGGGCGCAATCTTGGTCAGGTATTCATCCACGGGGATGGACACCAGGCCGCCGGTCTGTGCGGCATCCGGCAGCTGTTCAGCCACCGAAGGCGACACGGCGGCCAGTTCATCGGCAATGCCCGATTGCATCAGCACCTGGGCGGGCACGAACACGGTATGGGCCGGGCCGTCTTCCGGGTTGGTGCTTTGGATGAAGGACTGGAAGGTATCCGGGTCGCGCGCCAGCACCTTGTCGTTGGCGGCCATGTTGTTCAACTCGGCGAACAGCTGAGCCTGCCGTTCGGCAAACCGGGCATTGCGGGCCTGCACCACCTGGGCGCCCATCAGCTGGTCAGCCAGCTTCACCACGCCAATCTGCGCGCCGCCACCCGTGAGGGTGGCCACCGCCGTCTGCGCCACGCTGGCGGGCTGTTCCGCCAGGAAGTCGCGCAAGGATTTATCGGGGTTCAGGTTCGTCCATTGGTTGAAGTTCTGCCACAGCTGGGTACCGATTTCCCCCGGCATTTCCTTGAATAGTTCGTACCCCACCAGCTTTTGCACCGTGGCGCCTGCGAAGGCGCGTTCAGCGAACCCAGCCAGGCCCAGGTACCGTTCGCCGATGTATTCGGCCGTGGCGTCTTCGGCGCCGTAGGCCAGCGACGACAGGACACCGCGCCCCTTTTCCCGCGATTCCTGGTAGCTGGCGCCGCCCTGACCGGCGGACAACAGGCCGATGGTCACAGGGATGCCCACTTCGGGGCCAAGCAGCCAGGACGCCAGCCCCAGCGATCCCAGCGTCATGCCGGCCGATTGCACGCCACTGGCGGCACCAGCCCCAAAAATCTGACCCGGCAAACTGTCGGGCGACCACTTGGAACCGATGTCCTGGGCACGCTGGCCCGCCCACTGGGCGGTGCTACCCAAGGAATCCGCCCAAGCCTGCAGAGGCCCGCGCCCGGCGCCCGTCAGGGAATTGATGCCACGTTCGGGCAGCGCCAGCAGGTCAGCCCCGGCCCGCGCCACACCCGCCCCCATTTTCAGCGCGACAAAAGGTGTGGCGGCGATATCCCGCCACAGGCCCATGTCGGGATCGGCACCGGTCACATATCGCGCCAGCCCCGCAATGCCTGACTCAATGCTGCTCATGTTCTCCACGTTGTCGTGGGCGATCTTGGCAAACGACGGATCAAGCAGCTGACGGGCCAGCACGGGACTGTCAGCGGTCAGGCGCTGCAGGTTCTGCACCTGCTGGCGCCGGGCAACCGTGTCCAGGTTCCGTTCCACGGTGTCGGCCGGCAGGCCGGTGTCGCGCGACAACTGGGCCGCCTGGGCCGCCTGGTCAGGGTTGAACTTGCTGGCCTGTTCAAGCACCACGCCCAGCTGCTGGCGCTGTTCAGCCTGCTGCTGATCCAGCACCACGTCATAGGCGTCCGCCGGTTGCTGCTGGGGTTCGGGGGCATTGGTCGCCTGCTGCTGATCCAGCAAGGTGTCATACACGTCTGTCATTTTGGCTTCCCGGCCTTCACCCATAATTCGGCGACGGCTTGTTCGGTGACTGGCAGGCCACGCTTTTGCAGCTTGCCAACGATGATGCCGCGCTGTTCAGCGGGCACGCTGGTCAATGCGATTTCTTCATTGCCCACCTTGACGTAGGCATTTTTCAGATCGTCGCCCGACATCAGGGCCACAGGCTGATTGGTCTTGTCCGTCCAGTACCGGCGCCCCACGGAAGCCGTGTCCATCAGCGTGTCGTCAATGACCTTTTGCAGTTCGTCGGTGCTGGCCTTGCGCTTGCCCTGTAGCTGCGTGGTTTCGAACATCCGTACGCGCTGATCAATGATCCCTTGGAATTGGTCAAACTGCTTGGCCTGATCGTCGCTGGGCTTGCCGGTGTAGGGGAGGATGCCGACGCGCTGGGCCGCCTGCTTGACCCGTTCGCTGGTGGTCAGCACTTCCAGGTGCTTGGGGTCGGTCATGTCTCCGCGCGCGGCCAGCACCATGGAATACCCGCGTTCCAGGTGCGCGTCATCCAGGTGGGTGCGGTACCGGTTGTGGAATTCCACAGGTGTCATGGCGGCCAGCTGCGCCGGGGTCATGGACGAGATTTCCGCCCAGGTCATCGAATCGTTGACCATGTGCTGGCCGCCCGCGATGCGCGCGGCGTCCCCCAGGATGCTGGTGTATTTTTCAGGGGGGATGGCCTGGCGGACGTTGGCCGGCAGGTCGGCGAACTTCCCACCGTTTTTAATCAAGGCGTCCAGGGCGTTTTTATACGCCTCGTCGTCACGCTGCTGGATGGCGGCCGTCTGTTCGTTGTACTGGCGCTGTGCCTCAGTGCGCGCCACCTTATAGCGTTCGGGATCGGCCAGACGAGGATCGGCCCGCAGCTGGGCATCGATGTCGGCAAAGGTCGGGCGCGAGGCCTGGCCCTTGCCTGCATTGAAGGCGGCCATGTTCCCCGTGACGTAATCCTGGGTTTCCTGGGGCAGCAGCGCCAGCCAGTTCCCATCCTTGGCATTCCTGAGGGCGTCTTTCAATGCGCCCGGCCCGGCGTTGTACGCGGCGTAGGCCTTCGCCAAGTCGCCACCGTTGTCCTGCAGCTGCTTCTGGAAATAGGCTTTGCCCAGCGCCAGGTTGTAGGCTTCATCGTTGCGGTACCGGTTCTCATCCCACGGCAGGCCCGCCAGCTTGGCCGCCTCAGGGGCCGTAGGCGGCATGACCTGGGCGATACCAATGGCCCCCTTGGAGGAAGTCAGCGGCGACCCATCGGCGGCAAACTGCCGGCCGCCTGATTCCGTTTTGATGGCGATGGCGAACGCCCGGTTTCCTTCGCCGGCCAGTGCCGGGTTTGTCTGGATATATTCGGTGGCCACGTTGCTGCCAACCCGGGCATTCACATCCTTCGTGATGTGCCCTCGCACCGCCAAGATGTCGTCGGCATCCATTTGCCCGGAGTATTTCGACAGATAGGCATTGGCGTAGACCGGATCATTCTGTTCCAGCGCGGACAGCAGCGCCGTCTTGTGCGCGCTGCTGGTCAGCTTGCGGGCCTGGGCCTGCTGCCATTCGGCGGACTTGCCCATCAGCTGCGCCTGCCGGAAGGTTTCGGCCTTGATCCGGTCAACGGCCGAGTTCACAGCATCGGGGTTGTTCCAGTTCAGGCTGATGTCGCGCATGGCCGTGGACTGGATGCCTTCGGACGTGGACAGCGCGTAGGTCTTGTATTCCTGGGCCTCATGCTGCATGGCCCCACCACGGAACATTGTCAGCATGTCGTTGGAGTAGCGCGCGAACATTGCCCGCTGGGCGTCATTCCCCAGGCCGGCTGAAATGTCGTCCATCGCCTTCTGCAGCTTGTCCCCGTACTCCTGCGCAAGCGGCTTGCCATCGGGGCGCGACAGCGCATTGATGCCTTTCAGATTGGTGTACCCGTTGTCCTTGTCATAGGTCAGGCTCAGCTGGGCTTCTTTGGCCTGGTTCAGCGCGTCATCCACCCGCAGCTGGTTGGCCTGGTTTTCGATACCGGCGACGGCCCTGCCCAGGGTTTGCAGGCCCTGCCCAGTTTGCTGGGCTTGCTGGCCCGCTGTATCGACAAAGGCGGCGGGGGCGTCAAACGCGCGCGCGACGGGCGCGGCGAAATCGGGCGCCGCCATGCGCACCTGGGGCACGGTATTGGGGGCGACTTGTGGGGTGTTGTAGACGGGTACGCGGGGCATTGCTGTTTTCCCCTATTTGGATTTCTTGCCGAGGCTGTACCAGGTCTGCGCGACTTGGCCCGCCCCGGTCAGCAGTGACGATGTGGCCGACCCCAGTGGGCTGATGCCCGATGCGGATGCCGCCTGCATGGAGGCGTTGGCCGAGGTACTCAGGGCGCCTGTCTGCAGGTTCAGAGCATTCATCCTTGCGTTGGCGCGGGTGTTCATGGCGCTGGTTTTGGCGGCCAGTTCATCCGACATGCCTTGCGCGCGGTAGCCCCAGGCTGTGCGCACCGCGTTGGCCTTCAAGGTGGCCACGTCGACATCCTTCATGATGTCGCCCGACTGCTGCAATTCGGCTGCGCTGCCCTGGTTGATGTCCACGCCGTTGGCGGCGAGTGATGCCCGCTGACTGCTTTTCAGCTGCCCGGCTTTCAGGGTTGCTGCCGCAATCTCAGACTGACCTTGATCCAGAGCGGACTGGGCGCCCAGTTCGGCAATGCTGGCATTGAAGTCGCCCGTGGCCTCGATGGCCTGGGCCTGACTTTCCCCGATGGATGACACCATGCCGGCCTGACTTTGCATGACGCCCGCCTGGATTTGCCCCAGCGCGGATTGGGCCTGCAGGCTGCTTTTCTGCGACTGGGCACTGTAATAGCTGCCCACCGCGCTATTGAGCGCGCCCCCGGCGGAAACTGCGACGGCTACACCAGACATAATTTCTCCTACGCCCCCAGGGCCACTTCCGCCGACATCGACACAATCATCAACGGCAGGGGATTGACCTGGCGGACAAAAATTTCACCGCTGTCCCCCCAGCGTGGCGACAGCATCAGCGGGATTTCTTCACTTTTCAGTGACGGCGCCACGCCGTAGGGTTCGCTGGATCGCTGTTTGACTTCGGTCAGCTGGTCGGGGGCGGGGCCGGCGAAAATGCCGGAAGACCGATACACCCGCAGCCACAGCTTGTTCACGTTCTTGACCCGCCCCTGGCCCAGGCTCCCGTCAATCTGCATGGCCAGCGGCAGCGTCTGGAATTCCGCCGTGATGGGCAGGCCGATTTGCACCGTGCTGGCGGCGTGTTCCAGGGTCACAGCGCCGCCAGTGACGACGCGCTGGGCATGCACGGCGCCGTCAGCCAGGATGTTGACCGTCATGCCTTCCAGGTGCCCCAGACCGTTGAACACCGTGGCGGGTTCCCCTGAGTAGGACAGGCCGCAATCCACGAAAAAGGCGTCCTGCTGGGCAACAAACTGGCGCGATTCCATGCGTTCGATGTACCGATGCTGCACGCCATCCAGGACGCGGTTGACCACCACATACAGCCGGTCTTCATTGCCTTCGGCCACCACGGCGCAGGACTCGAAAGCCCCCTGGAAGGTATCGTGGGTGTGCCAGGCGCCAATCTGCTGTTCAGGCACATAGGTCAGGCCCAGCAACGTGCCATTGCTGCTGACGAACCACACGATGGGCTGGGGCGCCTTGGCATACGCCATGTCCACGATGTCGAGGTTGTCAAACAGGTGGGCGGCGCGCAAGGCTAGATCGCCAGAAATGAAGCCGTTGGCCTGCCAGTTGTATGACAGTTCCCGCACATGGCCCCCGCGCGCGGCCGCGTAAATGGTGGTGTTGGACACCAGCACCGGCTGGACGTTGGACGCGCCGACGTAGGATTGGGTGCGCACGATGATGTCTGACGGCGTGATGACGCCCGCCGCCGAGGTCACCCGCCATTCACCGGACGACGTGAGTAGCAGCATGTCAGACAGGGGGACAACGTGCCGGATGGCGCTGGAATACAGCGCGGCCGCCCGAAACGATACCCGGTCATCATCGCGGGTGGGCAGCGAATAGGACATGGCCGATTCGCTGCCGCTCTTGGTCATCCAGATATTTTGTGGGGCATTGATCGTGCCGCCGAACACCCGGCGCTGCTCGAAGTACGACACCGCTGCAGGGTAATCGCCCGTGCCCGAGAACACCGCGTCATATATCGGGGGTGTCATGGACAGGTCGGGGGCCACGTTGTCATCCACCAGGGACGTGCCCGTGGTCTGACCGATGTAGCCATACAGCCCGGCCTGCAGCTTGTAGACGTTGTACCGTGACGCCCCGCTTACCGCCGTCCAAGCGATGGTATTCATGCCGCCATTGGTGAACAGGTTGTTGGTGCAGCCGGCCGCCGACGACGGAGACGATTCTGTTTTGCCTTCACCGTCCAGGGCCGTGACCACATAGCTGTAGTTGTAATCCGTGCCCTTGCCGTTGCTGGTTGCCGACACGCCACCGGGGACGCCCACCGGGGACGAAAAGGTGATGGTGGTCAACTGCCAGTCAGTAGCCCCCAAGCGCCGCAGTTCGCGTGGCGCGTACCCGGGGTGCACCAGCGTCAGCACGTCGGCGGACTGGACATAGTGCAGGTCGAACAGGTCTTCTTCCGCGTAGGGGTTTGTGATTTCGTAAGGGTTGCCCAGGCCATCCAGCAGCGTCCCGCCATTGGTGTGGAACCGGAAATACCCCACGCCCACTTCGATGACCATAGTTTGGGTGGTCGAATAGACGAAAGGAATCAGCCGGGTGCGCTTGGTCGAATCCTTGACGGCGCGCACGAAGGAGAACCCGGGGCGGTTTTCCGCCGGGCCTTGGGGCTTGATGATGAAGTTGCGGCAGGCGGCCAAGCCGCTTTGGTACTTCACATCATCGATGCGGCCCAGCATTTCGGGCGACAGGACGCCGCCCCCAAAAGATCGCTGGATGACCCGGACGCTTGCCATCAGCGCCCCGCGATCCAAGGCGGCGCATAGTCCAGCTTCACCTTGCGCTGATTGGCGTCCGACGCGATGGCCTGGGCCAGATAGCCCTGCATCATGGCGGCGCACCGCTTGCCTTCGGCGGCGCCCACGTCACCTTTCAGGATCGGGCCAGCCAGCAGGGAAGCCAGGTGCCACGACAATGCCATGACGAATAGAGGGGGAAACTTGGTGGTGTCCTTCACCAGGGCGGTATAGCGCAGCACCGCATCCTGCTGATTGGTGTAGATGACGCTGCGCCCCTTGTCGTCCACTTCCGCCGTGAAGGGCTGCGGTTCGATCCGCACGCCATAACCACCAGGCAGCGCCGTGGTGTAGTCGTTCATGGCATCCGGAGGCAGCACCGCCAGCAGTTTCAACGTATTCGACGGCCGGCCATAGGCGAACTGCCAGGCCGGCCAGCTGTTCGGCAGCAGCGCCAGCTGGATGCGCCGCAAGGTGAAGGCCCAGGTGTGCATTTCCAGCAGCGCATCACGCGCGATGGGGTAGAACCGCGCGCAATACCCAGCCTGCGGCGACCCTTCGGGCGGGTCGATAGTCGCCACCGTGGCTTCATCACCAAGGTGAGACAGGGCAAGGTTGCAGATATCGACTTCGGATGCCATCGTGGTTCAGTAAGAAAAGCGGGG
This sequence comes from Castellaniella sp. FW104-7C03, assembly GCF_040276085.1. Classification (NCBI taxonomy): domain Bacteria; kingdom Pseudomonadati; phylum Pseudomonadota; class Betaproteobacteria; order Burkholderiales; family Alcaligenaceae; genus Castellaniella; species Castellaniella sp. FW104-7C03. Next base: position 45,972 of record NZ_JBELOK010000005.1, on the reverse strand, counting down.
GCGCATGGCCCCCGACAGGTTGCGGGCGGGGAAGTCCGCCACGGATGGCTTGCCTTAGACCAGGCCGGCGTCCTGCCCCTGACCTTGGCCCTGGGGCGAGTCTTGCGGCTTGGGCGCCTGCTTGTTGGCCTTGCCAGCGTCCATGAACCACGTTGCGCGCTTGGTGTTGTCCGGCACTTCGAACGTTTCACCAGGCACGATCCGGCGGCCAAAGAAGCCATCAGCGGTAGCGATAACCTTTTTCATGTGTTACCCCTTAGGCCACGGAGAAGCCGGAAGGCCGCGCCACGTTGCGCTGGATGTCCAGCGACAGGTAGGCGTCGAACTTGCCAGCCGTCAGGGCCGCCGTGGCCACACGCCAGCCCACGCGGGTGTAGCGTTTCAGGGCCGTGGGCATTTTCGTCTGCCACAGCGTCTTGCCGGCCGTCAGGTCGGCAACCGCAACGGTCGGCCCCGTCAGGGCATCAGTGAACGTCACGTTGTCGTCCGAATGCTGCAGCACCGGGGTCAAGGTGGCCGCGCCGGCGGACGTGCCAGCGGTGTTGACGCCCACGGACAACCACAGTTCGTCAGCCAAGCCAATGTCGGACGATGCGGCATTGCCCGCGTCGTAGACGTTGGTGCTGGCCGTATCGCCCACGGTGGTCACGGCCTGAGCGGTGGCGTATTTGGTGTTTTGATCAAGCATACCCATGTCGTTGCTCCTTAGACCACTTGGGCTTCGGTGGAAAGAATGCGGTCAACCGTCAGCACGGGCACGCCCATGAATTGCAGTTGGCCACCCTGGATGCCGGTACCTTGGCCCGCGACCGAACCCGGCGCGACGGTGCCGTACTGGTTCACCGCCTGGGTGAAGGACAGGGCGTTTTGCGACTTGTCCAACGCACCGATGGACAGCATTTCCTTGACGGTGCGATTGGTCAGGAAGATGGCGCGGCCCATGTTCATGCTGGGGATTCGGGCCAAAGCCTTGATCATCAGTTTGTTCAGCCAGGTGGCGGCCGTGATGGCCTGCGTGCCGGTCTGGCCCGTCAGGTCACTCACATCGATGTTGGCGATGCGCACGGCATAGCGCCAATCGCGGACGTGCAAACCAAATTTCCATTTCCACAGTTCGGCGTACACGCGGTACTTGTCGCCGTTCTCGTCCAGGGCATCCTGTTCGCCCAGGTCTTTGTGGATCAGGCCGGCCTGCGAACCCTTGGGGTAGATGCCGTGGATGGTCTGTTCACCCATCACGACAAGCCACACAGAAGTGTTGTCGCTGCCCGTGCCGCCCGCATCGATGATGTTGGCGCCGGACTGCGCGGACTTGGAGTTGTAGCGCGGCGTCAGGCCCAGGATGCCTTCGGGGTTGACCGAGGAATCACCGTAGATCAGCTGATCCGCCCAGGTCTGATTGATCGCTTCCACGAAGGAAATGGCCTCAGAGGCGCGGAACTCATTGGCGTTGCCGTTGAGGTCGGCCAGATCAACGTCCACTTCACTGCGACCTTCGGCCATGGCGCAGATGTCTTCCACGGTTGCGCGCCCGGACTTGCCGACCTTCACGCCCTTGTAGAAGCTGCGCAGCGACACGGAGGGAAGGCCCGTGCGCACAACACCCTTGTGACCCGTGGGCAGGTTGCCCTGGATGTAGGGGATGTAGGACAGGACTTCGTTGCTTTGATTCAGTAGTTCGGCAACCTTGGCAACCTTGCCATCCGGGCCGAACGATTTCGCCACGTCCACAAGGGTGTTGTGGCCGGGGACGAGGGGCATGGTAGTAGCCATGTTGTGTTACTCCTGGGTTTTGTCGTAAAGGATTTCAGCAGTGGACTTACCCGCGCCGGCGGGCTTTTTACCGCCCATCGCCAGGGTGTCTTCGCTGATGGCTTTGCCGGCACGGACAAACGCCCGGATCATTTCGGGGTGATCGCCCAAGCCGGTTTCAATCAGCAACGTGCGCAGTTCCGGGGTGCCAAACGTGTCGAGGGCCTTTTTCGCAGCGGCCAGGTTCTCGGGCAATTTGTCGCCACCCAGTTCCTTGTCCGCCTGCACCTGGCCGACCCACTCTTGGCGTGCCGCAATCAGCCGTTCAGCAGAACGGGCAACCATGACCGGCCCCATCCTGTCCAGCAGCTGCTGCGCTTTGTCCTGGGGCAAGTCCAATTCCTTCGCGGCCTTGCTGAATTCGCCGATGACGCCGGTATCGAACGTCACCCCTTCCGGGGCTTTGAATTCCGCATACTGTTCCGGTGCGCCTTTCGGTTCATCCGGTTTCTTTTGGCCGTCGTCGGTCTTGGCGGCTTCGGTCTGTTGACCTTCACCAGCCTGTCCTTCGGACGCTTGTTGCTGTTGGCCGCCTTCGCCCGCACCAGTAGCGGTTTGCTCGTTGGCCTGCTGCGACGACGGAGCCGCACCCGATTCCGCACCAGTAGCGGTTTCAGTCTTCGCGGGTTCCGTTATCAGAGTTTCGGTAGTCATCTTTAGCTTCCTGCTGCATCAGCACGAATTGTTCGGGACAGGCCATCAGCACTAGGTATTCCACCTTGCGCGCCTGCGACATGCGCCCTTCAACAAAGGCCATCGTCACGGGGTTCGCATCAAAGCTGGTACCGGGGACGCTGGCCTGCTTTTCGTGGCTGTAGACGACAACGCCCACATCCTGCAACCAGCGCCGCACGATACGGCGCCCACGCTTACTGCCCATCAACCACTTCAAATCCGCCTTTTCCGTGTCACGGGCGCGCTTCTGATTCAGGGCGTTTTTGGCCCTTTCGCGCTCTTGGCCTTCGGTGTCGGTCGGGTCTGACATATCCATGCCCGCCACGTTACCGGGTGCGGGAACGGTCACTGATACCCCTAGGCGCCGTACAACGTCCGCGCCAGGCTTGGCTGGCTGTCGGGTGTCTGCACGTCGATGTCGGTAATCTGCATGCCGACATCGCGTGACGGTTCACCATCGTCATGCGCGCTGACCGATTGCACGACGGCGCGCGCCGTGATTTCGACCACGGTACCGACTGCCGGCAGCGTGTCGAAGCCCAGCCGTTGCAGCGCTTCGTTGTTCAGGTCGATGCGCAGCCCATAGGGGTATTCGGGCTTGTCATCCGAAGACGTATCACAGCAAAGCCCCGTCCCGGATTCTTTCCGGGTCATCTTCATGTTCGTAAGTGCCATGTCAGGTTCCTATCAGGTGTACCCGGAGAAAGCCCGCGTCACATCGGTCAGTGCATTGGGCTTGCTGGTGTCGATGCCGCCCAGCTTGGCGGCCGTGTCGGCGCCTTGGTTCATCATGGCGGCCTGCTGCTGGGCCTGGGCGGCCTGGGCGCGCTGCTGGCGGATCAATGCCACCTTGTCGCCCGGCACGATCAGTTCAGGATCGACGCCCAGCATGTCGGCATAGGTGTCGGCCCAACGGTCAGCGTCGAACTTGTCCAGCACATCCGGTTTCAAGCCGGCCACAGCGCCGAGGTTGCCCACGAACCGATCCACCGAATTGGTGGCAATGGCCCGCTGGGCCTGGGCCAGCATGGACACGAATTCCACGTTCAAGTCCATGCCCTGCATTTCAGGGGGCGGGGGCGGCAGGATGTTCGCTGACACCAGCTGCGCAAAGGTCTGCTCAATCAGCGGGTCAAGGATTTCGTTGTGCATGCGTTCCAGCACCGGCCCCAGCATCAGCAACTTTTCTTCGTGGCGTTCCGCCACTTCGGTGGCTGTCATTTGCGGGTTGGTGCCGTTGGCCAGCATCAGGAAAAGGTCGGCGTAGAAACTGGTCTTGATGCGGTCGCGCACGTCAATGATGTCGGCCAGCAGGTGCGACAGGTCAATGTTGACCTCAAAGGCCGTGCGCACCCCCATGCCGGGCTGCGTGGAATCGACGTAGATTTTCCCGCCGGGCAGCAGGTCAGCATCACGGCCCTGGAAGGTGGATGGGATTTGCACCGCCGGGTCGGCTTTTTGACTGATGCCCTTGGCTTTCTGCAGCTGTTCATGCTGCAGCTGCTTCAAGTCGCCCAGGGCTTCCATGCCCGGGCCGTTGCCGTACACGTCGCCCCCGGCCACGGCCCAGCGCGGGCACAGCGCGGGGAAGGTCTTGAACCCGGATTCGCGCAGCAGGCCATCGCCGCTGCCGATTTCCATGTACGAGGACTTCCAGGCCATGTTCAGCGCATCGCGCTTGGTGGCATCCCGGTCGGCGCGCGGCTCAATGGCATGCAGCACCGTCACCCAGGTTTCCAGGTTGCCCTGGTCAAAGGCGTTTTGCACCGCCGCGCTGCACCGCTTGATGCCGAACTCCCGTGCCATCTGCGCGACGGTCATCTGGTATTCGCGGTACAGCGTATCGACCCGCCCCTGGTAATCGGTGGTGATGCCGAACTCGCCAGCCGTCAGCGTGTAGTTGTGAACGACGTTGCGAAAATCCGCCGTCGTGATGCTGGCCGCCGTGCCGAAGGCGCCCATTTCCTGGTAAATCTGGTGCAGCGCCCGGTAGGTGTTGGACTTGGCGAACACCATCAGCATCAGCCGCGTGACGTTGGCCAGCCAATCCTTGACCGCCGGGGATTCATCTAGTTCGGGTACCGATGTCGTCAGCCTGAACCAGGGGCGGGCCGGGCTGGTCATGCCGGCCATCATGCCGGCCGCCAGGGTGTTCAAGGCGCGGGTGCCCGTGTTGTCCAGGATGTTGTTGTGACGGCGCTCCCCCCGGTTGCGATCCTGCAGGAAGTAGCGCCCGGAACGCGGCAGCAGGTAGCGGCTGATTTCCCGCCAGTGGGGAATCCAGCTTTCCCGCTCAGCCTTCAAGGCCCCCCAGCGAGACAGCAGCAGGTCGCGTTCCGACTTCGCCACGTTATTGCCCCAGCAGGGTATTCTTGCCCAGCGTCAGGGCGCCCTGGTCAACGCCCTGCGGGCCGGTCAGCATGGTGCCTGACTGGCCGCTGCGTGCGGCCTGCGACATGCCGGCCTGCGCCTGGTTCGAATTCGGCTTCTTTTGATTGGAGGCGTTGAAGGCCTGCTGGCTGGCTTTCAGCTGATCCTGCATGACCTTGGCCTGCTGCTGATACTGTGCAGTCTGATCCTGGAATTGCTTGGTCAGACGTTCGGATTCAGCCTGGGCCTGCTGGGCCTGCTGTTCAGCCTGGGCCTGCGCACGATCCTGGGCACTTTCCTGCGCCTTGCGCTGCTGGTTGCCCATGTACATGGTCGCACCCACAACGCCGACGGTAGCCGCTACGGCAACACCGGACATGGTGATTCTCCTGGGATAAGTTCAAGCTGACGAGACTGCAGGCAGTCCGTTTCGTCAGTAAATTGGCACTCAGCGCTGTCCACCGTGGACGCATCGCTGGCAAAAAGCATCGTGACGTAGGTATCGGTGTGCGCCCAGCATGCTTGCTTGCGCCCCCCGCCGGCCGGGATGACGTGATAGCCCTGCAGATGCAGGCGGTCATCGCCCACGAACATCGTGCAATCGCCGCTGACAATCATCACGGTGGCAATCTTGATCAACACGCCCGTGGCGACCACGCCAGCAGGAATGCAAATGGTGCGGGCGTACATGCCGGCGTGCAGGGTGTGTTCCACCGGGATTTCCACCTGGTCGAATTCCCGCAGGTGGTCTTCCAGCCGCCGCACCTTGTCGATGTCTTCCTGCGACATGGAGGCAATCGAAGCGCCTTTCACGGGGGCCAATGCGGTCATGCCAGCCCCCGGAAGAAAAACGTATTCGTGGCCCGGAAGCCCGAACGCGGCAGCACCTGGGCCAAGCGCCCACCGATGGGGGCCGACACCACCAGGGCCACGGCACCCGCCGCGCGGGCTGTCTCTTCGGCAGCGCGCAGCAGCTTCATTCCGGCGCCTGTGCGCCGATGCGCCGATGCCACAAAGATGGATTCCGTCACGGCAACACGTTTGCCCTGGTAGTGGGGTGAGGCATTGACCGCCACCACGACATAGCCCACCAGGTCATCCCCCCGGTACGCGCCCACAAAGTGCAGCACGCCCGCAGCTTCCGCACGCCGGTAGGCGTCGATGTCCGGCACCACCGCCCCCATTTCGGGATTTGCAGATTCTTGCGTGTACTCGTCCGCCAGCGCAGCAAACTGCGGGCTGGCGTGCAGGTCGGCAAAGGTGACGGGGCGAACGATGACGGGTTCCATGCACGCCACGGTAAAGGCGTGCAGGCCCGTCACTGATACCCTGGCGGGCTACAGGTCGGCGTAGGGATCGTAGCTGCGCCGGTCGTTGCGGCGCCCTGCAGCCTGCAAGGCTTCGCGCTTTGGCGTGTCCATGAGGGCCAGGGTGTAGGCGCTGCCGAAGTCAGGCGACCGGCCGATACGCTTGATGATGTCTTCCCGGCTTTCCACCTTGATGACCATGCCCGACATTGACCAGCGCGGCGCCGTCAGGTCGGCCAGCAGGCGGGGATCATTGGGCAGGCAAATGCCGGTATTGTTGGCCGGGTCTAGGGCTTCGCGCATGCGCCACCACAGTTCCGTGCGCAGGTTGAAAAAGCCCAGGCGGCCAGACTTGTCATGACCGTTCGACCCTTCGGCCACGTTCACGCCGACAATCTGCTGGCGCGCGGCGCGCAGGAAATCGTAGGGGCTGCTGCCCACGCCGATGACATCCAGGTGAATCACGGCGCCGTCACGCTTGGCGGCCAGGGTGAGGCCTGCCACCGTCGGGCCGTCTGGCGTGTCGCTGCCCGGGTAGTCCAGCGCTTCATCAAACCACATACCATGCCGGCGGGCCAGCACAGTCTTGTCCTGGCCACCGCGCGCCACGTCCACGCCCAGGCTGTCCATGGGCGCCAGCTTCGCAGGCCTGGCCCAGCGTGCCATGGCGATTTCCACCCACTTGGTGGGCACCACCTGCCACGGGTCATCCTTGATGCCCGCCTGGAAGTCGCCATACAACATCTGGCTGCGCAGCGGTTCGGGCATGGCCTGCAGGGTGGACATGTACCCGGTGCCCATGTAGTACGGGTTATCCGTCACCTTCGCCGGAATGAAGGTGCGGGATTTCGGCGTCACGATGTCTTCCGGCCGGTATGCCGCTGGGTCGAAATCGTAGGTGATGCGGTCATTGACCAGCACGAACGGTTCAGCCGTCAGCGGCTGGCCATTGCCGTCCAGCCATACATCCTTGGAACCGCCGTTGCCGTCCGGCACCATGGCCGCGTAGCGCAGCGTGCCGGGAGCTGTCGGGTACAGCGGATTGCCCTTGTCCAGCCACGGGCCAAAGAAGCCAATGACCCAGCGGCCTTCCGCAGTGGTCGGCGGGTTGAACGTCATCACCACGCGCGAACGCTGGCCCGGCTTGTTGGTGCGGTTCCAGCCCATGACAAAGCGCACCTGGCCTTCCCGCATTTCGGTGACTTCATCGAACACCTTCAAGTCGTGGGGGCGGCCCTGCCAGCGCCGTTCATCGCCGGGGTTATCCAGGCCAGCCAGTTCACACAGCTTGCCTTCGGGCAGGCGCCAGAAGCCCTTTTGTGAGTTGTAGCCGTCGGTGGTGTGCAGGATTTCCTGCATACGCTGCACGAAACCTTCTGTCTGCGCCTTTTCACGACGCGCGAACAGCGTGCGGTCATGGTCGGTCAGCGTCAGGCCCACGGCTAGGTCGGTCTTGCCGCCACCCGCCGCGCCGCCAAAGCCCGTGATGTCGGCCTGGGATTCGTAGGCCATCATCTGCGGGCCTGGAAGCGGGCGCCATACCGCCGGATCAGACGCCAGCAAGGCATCGACTTCGGCCAGTTCTTCGGGCGTCAGGTACCCCAGCAGGCTGGCAATATCATCGGTGGCGTTCATACCAGGCCGTCCAGGTCTTCGCCTTCCGACGCCTGCGCGCGCTGCCTGGCCAAAGCCAGGATGGCCGCCAGCCGGGCCGCACGTTCAGTATCCGTGATCTGCAGCGGGCCGCCGTCGGCGCCCGTCAGTTCCATGCTGGTCTTGTCGCCATACTTCTTCGGCGCCAGCTTCGACAGGTACCACTTGCGGGCATCCACGCGCAGCTTGGAACGCTGGACGTTTTCACCGTTGAGTCGATAGCCGGGGTTGTCGGGATCGTTGGATTCCACCCAGTCATTGCTGCCATCGTCGGCGATGTCCAGCATGGAATCGGCCATCGTATCCAGGCCCGTGTCTCGCGCCCGCGCGTATTGCGCCGAAAAGCCCTCCACATCGTCGGCCACCCAAAGCCGCACTGTTGAATCGGCGGGCATGTCGTCATCACGGCAGATAGACCGCAGCGATTCGCCAGCAGCAAGCCGTTCGCAGATTTTTGCAGCTAGTTCGGTGGTGTAAGCGCTTCGTCGTCCCATGGCGCCGTTGTATCCCGTCAGTCCTGGCTGACTGATACCCCGCGCAGGCTCCACGACCGGGAACGTCCGTTGCAGATTGCCTGCACCGTGGCCTTTGGCATGTCCATCTTGCGCGCTATCTCGCCGTAGCTGGCGCCCTGGTCGCGCAGCGTCAGCACCAGGTCAATTTCGTGGTTTGTATACCGGGCGTTTGGGTGATCCTCACCTATCCGCCGGCCGTTCTCGTTCAAGGCGACAAGTTTGGACATTTCAAAAACTCCTTAACGTGCAAAAAATTACAGGTGAGAGGGGTGAGAGGGTGAGATAGGTGTTTTCTTATAAATGCCACGGGGGTGGCGACCCCTGCGCGTGTATATATATGTATATGCGCCCATAACCTATCTCACCTATCTCACCTATCTCGCAGCCTTATTTTTCAAGGGTTTTTGGTGAAATAGGTTGCATTTTTACCTGTTGCACCCATCCCGAACCTCTCGCACTTTTCGGCCCGACCTGCTTTTTCACGAAGCCAAGCAACTTCATAGACTTGGCGACTTGTTGGTTAAAACGTGCAAATTCGCGGGGTTCCACTCGAAGCGCCCCCACCATCACGTCATCAAGGCGCAAAAATTCACGCGCGCGCGGCGTCGCACCTGACTCGAAATCGTCGGGGGTATCCAGCCACTTGGTAATAATTTCAACCCAAGGGTCAGCTTTCATGTGTTCACCATGCACCTGTTCGGCCAGCCGTTCAGCATCCTGGAACGCCACGCCCCCGACCAGGAACAGTTCGCGGGCTTCGGCCCACAGTTGCAGGCAATCGCGGGCGATGCCGGCTGCATCCACGGCGCTGACGCGCACGGGCAACCAGCGGCGATTCCCTGTTTCATCGGCCAGGAATTCATCCTGGTTGGTGGTGCCAATGAAAACGACACGGCGGGGGAATGTGGTGGTGAACTCAAAGAACTTTGGTACCCAATGCTCGTGCGTGCGGGTGACGAACGCCTTGATGCTTTCCAGGTCGCGCGTACCAAGACCACGCAGTTCCCCTATTTCAGCCAACAGATGGCCGCGCATCTTACGAGCCAGGTCGGCATCCTTCTCGTGGAAGCTGATTTCGGTAAAGAAATCGTGGCTTGGCACCATCGCAGCCACACCTGCCGATTTGCGCAGCCCTTGCGAACCAACTAGCACCGGCACCATATCGGCCTTGATGCCTGGTTCCAGCACCCGCCCGGCCAACGCCGTCCACAGGTACGCCCCCACGGCGCGTGTATAGGGCGTGTCGTCGGTGCCAAAGTACCGGGCCATGAAGCCGTCCACGCGCCGTCGGCCGTCCCACGCCAAGCTATTCAGCCAAAGCTGCGCGCTGTCGAATTGGTTTTCTTTGGCGACAGCGAGGACGGCATCCTTCGTCATTTCTCGTCCCACAGGCTTGAAGCCGCGCCGTTCCAGGGTGATGCGTAGTTGTGTGTAATGCTCATCCTTGAAAGGTACCCACTCGTCTTGTTCGCGCGCATACATGATTTCATCGCGGAAATTGTCAAAACCCAAATGAACACCACATTCATCAATCCGGCGGCACGCCAGCACGGTGTTGGTGATGGTGGCGGGAATCTTCCCGCTTTTGTCGTCTCGACCCTGGTAGGCCGGGGGCGGCGGTGGAACCGGCGTGCCGTCCGCCTTGATGGTCGGGATGACATCGAACCCGGCCAGCACATCTTCCTGATAGCCGATGACGTTGAAAAACTCGATGTCCAGCCGGTCAGCGCAGTGAACGTGCAGGCACTTGAAATGCCCCCGGTCATATCCATTGGTGCCCGCCGGAAACCACACCGTTGAATCGGTGCCCGTGGTGTCGTTGGTATGCTCATCTTCCCAGGGGCAGGTGATGATAAGGCCGCCGTCTCGGGATTCACCCAGGACGCGCCCCTGATCAATCAGGAGATTGGCCACTGGATCATTGATGGCCACCAGGTCACCGCGCTGGCGTGGCCGCAGGGCCTGCGCCTGGTCAAGCGTGGCCTGATCGATGACCAGCGCCACAGCATCGTCCAGCAGCCCGGGCACGAAGCCGCTGCGCACCGGTACCGGGTCGACCACGCCAGCTTCGAACACAGGCGCCGCCGTGTAGTGCACCTGCACGGGGTTCAGCACCGAGTCATCCAACGCCACCGACAGGGCGCGCGCCCAGGCTTTCAGCTGCGCCGACGTGTAGGGGGTAGTGAGCCAGAACCAGATATGGACTTTCAGCACGCCGCCCTTGGTGGCGTGGCCCGCGCTGTTCGACAGCTGCCAGTGATACGCCGCCCCCTGGAAGCACACAGGCAGGCAGGTGGCAATGTATTCATCAATGGCCGGCACCGGATCGCGCACGGGGTCAGCCGTCAGCGGTTCGAAGTCATCGACTTCGACCAGCACCCAATGGTGGGGCGTATCGTTGAAGAACGCCAAGCGCCGCAGTACCGTTCCTGCTCTAAAGTCAGGGTCACCCACGGCCGTTGCATGATCATCGCCCAGGTACACCCCCCGGATGACGCAGGCATGGGGGTCATCCTGCAGCTGAGTGAGTTGGGCCGACAGGTCGGCAACGCCGGTCAGCGGCACGGATTGATGTTTGAAATACTTGGCGTCGTCGTAGTTGCTGATACGCCCATCTGCGCGCCAGGTCTTGGCTAGAAGGCGGCTATCGTGCCGAAGCACTGTCAGATTATCCGTCACAGGGGCCGTCCTCGCGTCAATCAAACCACTTAATTGAACGTGTCAATTGCCCCACACGCAGATAGGTGCTTCCTTTGTGCTGAACTATCTGTAAGACGAATCGCCCGCAGCCGCACTCAGGGTCAAGATGCACCAGCACACCGTCCCGGCGGGGGCTTGGGTTATCGCGGGCGTTCTCTGCCAAGTTGTCATCGTCTCGCTGAACGGTTCCGTCCGGATTGATGGAAATTCGGGTAGGTGCGACATCCTCACGCCCCCGGCGGGTAAATACTTCGACCAATCCGTGGTGAAAATTTCCGCCACCACAAACGGGGCATTTCAACAGGAAGCCCAGGCCATTGTCTTTTTCATCCAAATTCATCATGCTTTGTTCCTTCGTTGGTTGCGCCGCACCAGGTCTTGGCCAGCAAATTGGATTGCCAGCGTGTCCATCACGCTGCATGCCCCCGACGTTGCCGGGGCGGCGTGTATTCTGGCCACAACAGTGGCCAGTCATCGGGGCGAAGGTCGGCCCGGGTGACGGCGCCACCCGTGGCCTGTTCAATGGCGATGCACCGTTTCATCGGCACCTTGCGCGTGCCGGCGCACCATTGGCTGATGGAGGCGGGCCGCACGCCCAGCTGTTTGGCCAGTATGAGGGTCGAACCTCGTCCCCTGCGTTTCAGGTAGGTGCGCAGATTCATGGTTTCGCTAATTCCTTGTGTTCAAGCCGCCAAATTAGCGTAACGCAAACATCTAGTCAATAGCGTAACGCAAGTTTATACTGTTCGCGTTTTGCTAAAGGAGACTCTATGGCTGATATTGACGAGGCGCGCCGTAAGGCGATGACCCTGCTGGAAAGGGAAGCTGGCGGCCCCGTTGCGGCCGCAAAACGGGCGGGTATGGGCTATGCTCAGTGGGTGAACCTGCGTTCGGGCGCCGCCGATAGCCGCACGGGCAAGCCGCGTGGCATGCGAAAGCAAACTGCGCGTAAGATTGAAGCTGCCTTTGGTCGGGATGAAGGATGGCTGGACTACGCTGACCTGGTGGAGGATTTGAATATGAATCCGCACGGCCCCGCGAGTGATTTCGACCTGGTAAAAAAGGCCTGGGCAGTGGCGGGAACACATAGCCGCGCCGAGGCCGTAGCGTGGGCACGCGCCACACTGGCCGCCTGCAAGGATGACAACGACAAGAGGGGGTGAACATGGCATCGCAAGATACAGAGCGAATCACGCTCAGCATGGAGCAGTTTGACGACACCTTAAAGAAGTGGAAGCGCAAGGGGGCAGACCGCACCCTGGCCTTTGTATTTTTCGCCTCGATACCCCTGGCGATCATCGGCGGCCTTTTGCCTGACCTTTCACCGCTGCAAGTCGTGCTGGGCAGTGCGATCTACTACTGTGGAGTGGCCGGCCTGGCTCAGATGACGCAGTAACCCCGCGCGCCGCCGCCCCACCCAACCCGCCTAGGCGGGTTTTTTCATGCCTGTTACAAAATAAATTTGCGTAACGCTATTGACTGAATGTTTGCGTAACGCTAATGTTGTGCCTGTGGTTGAACAACACCGAGGACACAACATGAAAGCAACGCCGATTCTGCTGGGCCGCATCTACCAGGTGCGCTACCAGCAAACAAGCATGGTGGTCATGGCATCGCACGGTTGTGATGCTATCTGCATCGCCCTGGAAGCCTTCGGGCTGTGCGGGGGGCATAACGGATGAGCGCCCCCGTCACCTTCAACATCCCCCTGGCAGAACTTCAAGCCGTCGCGCTGGCCGCCGGGAACAAGGACATCAGGCCCTACCTGAACGGGGTGGCCTTCGAGTTCGCCGCCGATGGTCTGTACCTGGTGGCCACCGATGGCCACCGCATCCACGTCATCAAGGCAACGGTGGAAGAAGCCTTTGGCGTGTCGGGGCTGACTGGGCAAACCCTGATTGTGCCGATTCAGCCAATCAATAGCCTCAAGGCGCCTGCGCGCCGAAAGGACGCCAAGGCTGGCATCGCCGTCAGCCCAGCCAGCACCAGCGACAAAACGCTGTGGCACGTCAGCTTTGATTTGGGTGATTCAGACCGCACCAATACCACCACGGTGCACGGCTACACCTACCCCGACTGGCGGCGCGTTCTCCCCAAGCCTGCACAGCAGCGCATCGCCATCGACCAGCCGGGTGCGACCGTGAACCCTCAGTACCTGGCCGATGCCGTCAAGGCGCTGGCCCTGCTGTCGCGCGAACGAACCCCCGCCTACCAATACCAGTTCGTTGAGCCGAATTACAGCCACGTCACGGGTAAGGGTGATCCTTGGGCATCAGGTGTGTATGTGCTAGGTGCCTCACCAGCAGCTGCCCAATTCGTCGCTTTCGCCATGCCCTACGCCTATGTGGTCAAGGGCCAAGCCATCGTGCTGGATTTGCCCGATTGGCTATCCCCCCCCAAAGCCGTTGAAGACCTTGGCGACCTTGTGTAAGGCCGCTGCTTTCCAACATCCATTAGGAGTCTGACCTATGTTTCCCGTCACCATCACTGTCACCAACCAAGCCGAACTGAACGCCATCATGGCGGCCCTGAACCTGGGATCGTCCGACCCTAGCACCGGGCGAGGGCCGGCCCACACAGCCCCCCAGGTGCCCGCCGAAAAAAAGCCGAAGGCCCAGGCGGACACATCTGCGACGACACCGGATGCGCCTGTCGGTACCCAGCCTACTGCCTCAGCCCCAGCGGCGGCTGCGCCCGAATCCGAGGCCGCGAACTCCGACGCGGCACAAGGTGGGAATAGCGAGGAAGGCGCCTGGAACACCCAGGATGGCTACAAGGACACTGCCGAATATCAGGCCGTCGCCAAGGCTGTCGTGGAAGTCGCCAAGGCCAAAGGCCGCGAAGCTGCCGCCGCGTTGCTTGAAAAGGTTGCCGGGGTGAAGTCGTTGCCTGAATCGCTGCCTTCCCAGGCCGACGCCATTGTTGCCGCCTTCGAAGAAGCCAAGGGGGCGTAACCATGAAAATCACATCCGAACTGCTGAAAGCCAAGCGTGCGTGTTCCGACGGGTTTAATTGGTTCCTGGAACATTTCCCCGAAGGTGAAGCCGACTACCAAGCTGTACTTGACGCACTGGCCGAAGACAACCAGGTGGGCTATGCCCAATGGCTGTTCGAAAACGTGGGCGCCGATGAAGAAGCCGTGGTGGAACTGGCCGCCGTAGCCAACCGCCGCCATATCTTTGTTGCGGGCCGGCTGGTGTGCCAAGGTGCAATCCAGATTAGCGGCTACCTGCTTGCTGGCACGGGCATCAAAGCTGGCGAGGGCATCGAAGCTGGCACGGGCATCAAAGCTGGCTGGGGCATCGAAGCTGGCAAGGGCATCGAAGCTGGCACGGGCATCGAAGCTGGCGAGGGCATCAAAGCTGGCTGGGGCATCGAAGCTGGCAAGGGCATCGAAGCTGGCACGGGCATCGAAGCTGGCTGGGGCATCGAAGCTGGCTGGGGCATCGAAGCTGGCAAGGGCATCGAAGCTGGCTGGGGCATCAAAGCTGGCGAGGGCATCAAAGCTGGCGAGGGCATCAAAGCTGGCTGGGGCATCAAAGCTGGCTGGGGCATCGAAGCTGGCGAGGGCATCAAAGCTGGCGAGGGCATCGAAGCTGGCTGGGGCATCGAAGCTGGCTGGGGCATCGAAGCTGGCTGGGGCATCGAAGCTGGCAAGGGCATCGAAGCTGGCACGGGCATCGAAGCTGGCGAGGGCATCAAAGCTGGC